>JAFLUJ010000071.1 GCA_022511485.1 Oscillospiraceae bacterium
AGCGTCATGATTTCCCATAACAAGAAACTTATGTCCGTTAAGGCTGCGGCATATTTCCGCACTTTTTTCAGGAGGATGTGCCGAAAAATCTCCCAGCAGAAAAACACTGTCTCCGTCAGAAACAACACTGTTCCAGTTTTCGATCAGTACTCTGTCCATTTCATCGGTATCTGCAAATGGTCTGTTTTCATACTTGATTATCGTACTGTCGCCAAAATGGGTATCGGCAGCAAAAAATACTTTTTCCGGCATATTACCTCCGTTTAAATTTATCTTTTATTATGACCGATAGTCACCGTTTATTTTAACATAGTCATATGTGAGATCGCAGCCCCAGGCTGTTACGGAAGCGTTCCCGGAATTAAGCTCGATAAGTATTTCTATCTCGTCCTCCAGGAGAATTTTTTTGGCTTCCTCCTCGGAAAACTCAATACTCATTCCATTCTTGTATGTCTGTATCTTTCCCGCTGCGGAGCTTAAATAAATATCGAACTTATTTACATCAATATCCGTTTCTGCATAGCCCAGTGCGCAAGCAATACGTCCGCAGTTTGCATCCGCTCCGAAGATCGCGGTCTTTACCAGAGGTGAGCGTATAACGCTTTTCGCCACGATGATCGCCGTATCCAGATCGGGAGCGGAGGAGCACACACAGGTGATAAGTCTGGAAGCTCCCTCCCCGTCCTTTGCAAGCATCCTTGTAAGATTCGCCATGACCTGATACAAAGCATCCTTGAAAGTCCGGAAATCATCATCCGCAGAGGTGATCTCCTTATTCCCTGCCAGTCCGGAGGACATCAGCATACAGGTGTCATTTGTGGATTGGTCTCCGTCAACGCTGAGACAGTTGTATGTGATCTTCACTATCTCCGACAGAGCCTTTTGGAGCATTCCTGCGGACACTGCACAGTCGGTAGTGATAAAATTCAGAGTGGTCGCCATGTTGGGATGTATCATTCCGCTTCCCTTTGCCATGCCTCCCATGTGACATTCTTTTCCGTCTATGGTGAACTTTACGGCATACTCTTTTTTTACGGTGTCCGTTGTCATAATAGCCGTGGCGGCTTCGATGTTTCCCTCATAGGAAAGCTTTTTCACCAGCTCGGGAACAGCGTTTTTTATAGGCTCAATAGGAAGTATCTGTCCGATAACTCCGGTAGAAGCCACGATGACCTGCTCTGCGGGGATGTTCAAAGCCTCCCCGGTGAGCCTGCACATTTCCATAGCCTTTTCCTCGCCGTCGGAGTTGCAGGTGTTGGCGTTTCCCGAATTGACGATCACCGCCTGAGCCTTTCCTCCCGACTTTACAAGATTATTTTTTGTTACGATTACAGGAGCTCCCTTTACCTTATTACTGGTGTAAACTCCTGCTGTATTGCATGAGACGTCCGCCATAAGCATTGCGATGTCGTTTTTGGTGGAGCTTACGGGAGACTCGTTTCCGTCTGGGACTTCAACATTGCTTCCCCATTTTTTTATTCCGCAGTATGTGCCGCTTGCCTTGAATCCCTTTGCGGCACAGACACCGCCGTCCATAGTTTCAAATTTATTCATGTATATTACTCCTTATTATTCAAGTGTAAATTCCTGTGTCCAGACCCCTGTGTCATACTCTTTTTTAAGAAAAGGACTTACCTCGTCATAATAAATATTTACAGTCAGTTTTCTGCCCCATTCGTCATATGTATAGTCCCATTTGCCTTCCTGAATATAATCGTCCAAAAAGAGCCATGCCGGTACCTCTCCAAGCTTCCTTGCAACATATCCGTCAAGCTGATAAACGGTGATCTCTGCACTTGTGTCATCAGGTTCATGACATTCATTAACAATTGCATTTTTACTGTCCACAAAGGACAGGTTCTCCAAAGCTGTCGAATAGCTGTTCAAAACAACTGTATTATATACAACAGGAACTATCCCGATTACAAGCACGGCAATTCCGGATATTATACCGGTGTGAAGCTTTTTAGTTTTTGGCTTATCAGAAAAAACTGTATCTATCAATATCATTGTCACCACTAACAGCACGCCCCACAGAATATACAGCGAATCATACTCTTTAAGAAAATAACCAAACAGAAACAGTACCCTTTCAGTCCTATGCATATAGGTCAGCTCCGCAAGAAGCCATGCATAGAAAAACGCAGCAGCAATATACAATATAATTTTTCCCTTTTTCATCTTCACCCCTCCAGTTTGCGCTGTGTTTTCTTCGGCAGCTTGCTGACAACATATTTATATGAACCGTCCAGCATACGGAGGATTTCCTCGTCAGGGACGTTCCCGGACAAGTCCACCGTATTAAAATAGGGCTGTTGGACAGGAGGACAGTGATACCCTCTTTTTACGTCCTTCGGATACATTTTTCTGTAAAAATCCCCTGTCATTGCATCCCCGTTAAAGGTCAGCATGGGAACTCCCTTAAGACAGAAAAGCTGTGCAAATATCCGCTTTTCAACCTTGACGACAGTGCTTTCATCTCCGAAAGGATGGTCTTCATATGCTCCTGTTTTTGAAAGACAGTATTTTAATATTTGTTCATGCGTCATTTTATTTACCTGTTACGCAAATGCAAGCTTGCCTTTAGGCGTGGGAATTTCTCTCCCGGTAAGCTTTGCGGTTTCTATCCATTCTTCAATGACAGTATGAGCATTTTCAAGAGCGATCTGCATCGTTTCACCGTCCGCCATACAGCCTGCAAGCTCCGGCACTTCGGCAATATAACTATTATCCTCATTGCTCCAATAAAGGATTATTTCGTATTTATACATTGAACTTGCCTCCTAATCTGTATTTAAGTATTATATTCCTTACCTGCTTTACTTGGTATGGCTTTGCCTTGTTTCCATTTGGCTGAATATTTATAATTTCATCTATGTCATCTTTAACATAAATAAAATGGTCGCCCTTAATTCGCACAGTAAACCCAAGCAAAGTCAAGGCTTTCTGCAAATCGCTGAAATTGACATTGCAGTCCTGAGTTCCGCTCATTATTTGCAAAAATAATTTATCGTATTTACTCATAATGTTTATCCTGCCACTTAATTGATACTTTTATTCTGTTACACCAACCCTGTAGTCTCATCAATACCCATCATGATATTCATGCACTGGACAGCCGCGCCGGAAGCTCCCTTGCCCAGATTGTCAAGTCTTGCGCAGAGCAGAACGTGGTCGTCGTTTCCGAACACAAAAAGCTGCATGAGATTGGTGTCCTTGAGAGTGTTCGCTGCAAGGAAACCATCCTGTAAAACTCCCTCACCCTGTAAAGGCATGACCTTCACAAAATTCTGTCCCTCGTAATGCTCGGACATAACTTCCCAGACGTGATTTGCAGAAGTCCTTTTCGCCATGGCTCTCAGGTGCAGCGGTATCGTCACCACCATACCATTATAATAGTTATCCACTATGGGATTGAAAATAGGAGGGTAGGAAAGTCCGGACACCGCCATCATTTCCTTTATATGCTTGTGGTGCTTGCCCATTGAATACTGACGGGGAGAATTATATTCGTCCGGCTTGTCAGGTCCTTCATAAACAGCAATAGTCTTTTTGCCTGCTCCGCTGTAACCGGATACCGCATGACAGATTATAGGATGGTATGGCGCAATAAGTCCTTCTTTTACAATGGGATAAAGCAGAGCATTAAATCCGCTTGCATAACAGCCGGGAACAGCCACTCTCTTTGAAGCTGCGATCTTTTCCCTGTGAGCAGCAGAAAGCTCCGGGAGACCGTATGCCCAGGCGGGATTTGTCCTATGGGCTGTGGAAGCGTCAATAATTCTGACCTCCTTGTTTTCCACCAGAGAGACCGCTTCCTCTGCCGCCGTGTCCGGCAGACACAGGAAAACGAAGTCCGCCTCGTTTATGAGACGTTTCCTTTCCGTCGTGTCCTTTCGCAAAGCCTCGCTTATTTTCATCAGCTCCACGTCGTTTCTTCCCTTAAATCTTTCAATTATCCTAAGCCCCGTTGTGCCTTCCTGACCATCTATAAATACCTTGTAAGCCATATCCACAAATCCTTTCACACGTTGTAAATTCCATTGTATAATTATGATATTAACCTATGATGTATATATAATGTCGGTTTTATAAATTTATGCAAATATACAATAAATGTATGTATATATGCAATTATGGACGTATATTCACTTCCATAGCCCCTCTGATATAAGCTATCTGAGCTTTCACAGACCCCGGAGCAGGACCGCCCTCCGCCTTTCTCATATTAACACAGGTCTCAAGCTTTATTGCATCGTAGACATCCCCCTCAAAGGCTTCACACAGGGACTTGTATTCCTCGATGGGAAGCTCCTCTAATGTCGTACCCTTTTCAATACACCTTGCAACAAGAGTTCCGGTGATCTTATATGCGTCCCGGAAAGGTAGTCCCCTTTTTACCAGATAGTCAGCGCAGTCTGTGGCGTTGATGAATCCCCTTGCCGCAGCAGCACGCATATTCTCGCAGTTTACCTTCATTGTAGCAAGCATTGGGATAAATGTGGAGATACACAATTTCACCGTGTCTATTGCGTCAAAAATAGCTTCTTTGTCCTCCTGCATATCCTTGTTGTAAGCAAGGGGGATACCCTTCATCATAACAAGCAGAGTGTTAAGGTCTCCGTAGACACGTCCGGTCTTTCCCCTTATAAGCTCGGTGATGTCCGGATTCTTTTTCTGCGGCATTATGGACGACCCGGTGGAATAAGCGTCGTCAAGCTCGATGAATTTGAACTCCCATGAGCACCACATAACTATTTCCTCGGAAAACCTTGACAGGTGCATCATCAGTATGGACAGCGCGGAGCAAAGCTCTATACAGAAATCCCTGTCGGAAACTCCGTCCAGACTGTTCTGTGTGATGTCATCAAAACCCAGCATTGCGGAGACCTGTCTCCGGTCTATTGGATAGGTAGTCGCCGCCAGCGCTCCGCTGCCAAGAGGCATAAAGTTCATTCTCTGATATGTGTCGGAAAGTCTGCCCAGATCCCGGACAAGCATATTTGCATACGCCATAAGATGATGGGCAAATGTTATAGGCTGTGCCCTCTGCAAGTGAGTATACCCCGGCATAACAGTGTCAAGATTGTCCTCCGCGATCTTGCAGAGAGTTTCGGTAAGCTCCTTTATCATGGGAACGATGTTCATTATCTCGTCCTTAAGATACATTCTTATGTCAAGAGCCACCTGATCGTTTCTGCTCCTTGCAGTGTGGAGACGTTTTCCGGTGTCCCCCAGTCTTTCTGTAAGGACCTGCTCCACAAACATATGGATGTCCTCTGCATTCGGGTCTATCTCAAGCTTGCCGGCGTCGATGTCGTTCAGTATGCCGTTAAGACCCTCCACAATTTTCAGACTTTCCTCCCTGTCGATAATGCCTGTGTCTCCAAGCATCGTTGCGTGCGCTATAGAACCTCTTATATCCTGAGCGTACATTCTGGCGTCAAAGGACACCGAGGAATTAAAGTCATTTACCCTTTTGTCCAGCTCCTTGCTGAAACGTCCTGCCCACATTTTATCAGCCATGATTTTTCCCTCCGTATATCAGATATAATATATAAGTTATCTCCGTCTGTGGGACATTACTCCTCACTGCTGCTGTCCTCTGTTTCAGAGCCTTCTTCGGGAATATCCGCGGCAGTGTCTGCGGCGGTATCTGCCCCGGTATCCTCAGGACTGCCGCTTTCTGTATTATCGGGAGCGTTTTTCATCTTTTCCCACATCTCGGGATCATATTCAGGGAATCCAAGCTTCATTGCTTCTTCTTCGGAGAACCTGACATATTTATCTGTTCCTTCATCTGTGATCCAGCTCATGGTCATACCGTCCCCGCTTATACCTATAGCTGCATAGGAAGCTACGCCATTTTTATCTACCTTGAATTTACCTTCTTCAATAGTATAGCTTATAGGTTCATACGTCAGGACATATTTTTCATTCAGATAACAGTCATACATAAGATATTTGAAATCATCTGTAAACTGAACCGCCGTCATCATTGTAAGATTTCCATTTTCGTCAAACTCATTATACCCTGTACTGTAATCCGCAGCCCAGTATCCCACAAGTGATCTTTGGAGCTCCAGATCCTCCTCTGTCATGGTGTACTTTGAACAGCCTGACATGGATACTGCCATAACTGCCGCTGTCGCCGCCGCTAAAATTTTCTTAAGCATTTCTCATTCCTCCGAATTTAAATACATATATAATTTATACTATTTCCCATTTTAACTATAGACTTTGTCTATTGAGAAATAAGGGATTAGTATTATTATTACCAAAAAATATTATTAATCCTGTCCGGTGCCGTATAATTTGTTATGATGCCTCCATGCAATCTCAAAAAGCGAAACAAATTCAATATCTCCCTCTGTGGGAGCGCTTTCATTTACAATGTTTGGAACCCACATCGTAGTATCAAAATATTTTCCGCCCTTGTATTCAATGACGTTTGCCGGGACGCCTGACCCGGATGTGTAACCCTCGAAAAGAGACCTCCCCTTATCATTTAGATAAGGAAGTATATCATTGACCGGAATATCCACCCGTCTTACTCCGTCAGCGAAGCTTCCGTACTCATAAGCCGACAGATAGAATCCCACACAGCCATTATACACTGTCATCCTCTCATCTGCGTCGTTTCCTGCCACACGGAATATCCCATCGCTGTCCATTCCGAACTGCTCGGAGTTAGTCTTTGAGCTTGTTCCGTCATTGCTTTTCCTCAGAATATCCACATACTCCTCCGCGTCAAGCATACCGTAGGGAGTTCCCCCGTATGCAAACTGATAGTCATTGAACCAGCTTTCCAGAGTCTTTGCAAGTCCGTCACTGTCACCTATCAGATCGGAGAAAAACACCCTGTCCCCCGTCCTCAGATCAAATATCATGGGAGTTGGCTCTTCCGAACCGTGAACCGCCGGAGCGCCGTATGTATGATACGCAAAGTAGACCGTAAGGATATTTCCGTTTATATCGTAACCGTCCCCGGCGAAATCAACGCCGTCCATATTTATTTCCCATTTGTGTGTGGGCTCGTAAACTACCTCTGTATCCTTTGTATATTTCCTGAACTCATCAATAGCACCGTCAATAAAAAGCTTTATCTCATTGTTTATTCTCTGGCAGACCGTTTCGTCTGTCCCCGATATTAAGGGATACTCTGCTGTAAATTCCGCCGCGTGCCTGCCATCGTCCGTATACACATCGTCCTTTGCAGTTTCAATTGTCATCGTCAGGGATGTCCTTTGCCTTTCCGGATAAATTATCTTCATTGGATATATATTATACATTTCATTCGCCGGAGTGACCTTGGGAAACTCCTTATTTTCCGTTTCCCCGGAAGCATCTTCAATGAAGGCGGTCTCCTGATCGGTCTCATCTTCATTTACCACGGAAAATGTTCCTCCCGGAACAATTCCATCTCCCCGAACCGACATTCTTTCTCTTGCAGTGACCACGCCCGGGAGGTCAGGATTTTCGATGGGCTTCTCCTGACAGGAGGAAAACGCCGTCGTCAAAACAGCCAAAACAGAGACCCATAAAACAACTTTTTTTGACATTTTTTGATTATGCTCCCGCAGGGAGCATCACTCCTTTCTCGACGTTTTGGGCGGTTTTGCGGAGCAAAATTTTGGACGGCAGTCCAAAAAGCACAAAACTCGAAGCTAAAAAATCGCAGATTTTTTAGCAAAGAAACGAACAAAGGGGCGGAGAACAATTGCGCTTAAAAAGCACAACTGTTCCTGTCGCCCCGAGTATTATCATCAAGTCTTACTTGTTATCCCTTTTCGCGTCGAGCATAGCCTTGACCTTGATAGGAAGACCGAACAGATTGATAAATCCTGCGGAATCCTTCTGATCGTAAACATGATCCTCGTCAAAGGTTGCTACCTCTTCATCATAAAGAGTATATGGAGAAGTAACGCCTGCATTGATGATGTTTCCTTTGTAGAGCTTCAGCTTAACATCGCCTGTAACGGTCTCCTGTGTCTTGTCAACGAAAGCGGAAAGCGCCTCACGGAGAGGAGTGTACCACTGACCGTTGTAAACGATGTCCGCGAAATCAATAGCAAGCTTCTGCTTCATGCGCTGTGTAGCCTTGTCAAGAGTGATAGTCTCAAGAACCTCGTGAGCGTGATAAAGGATCGTTCCGCCGGGGGTCTCGTAAACGCCTCTGGACTTCATGCCAACGAGACGGTTCTCAACGATGTCAGCAAGACCGATACCGTTTGCGCCGCCAAGCTCGTTGAGCTTTTTGATAAGGGAAACACTGTCCATTTCCTTGCCGTCGATAGCAGTGGGGATACCCTTTTCAAAATGGATAGTAACATAAGTAGGCTTGTCGGGAGCCTGAATGGGAGACACACCAAGCTCAAGGAAACCGGGCTTCTCATACTGAGGCTCGTTTGCAGGATCTTCAAGATCAAGACCCTCATGGGAAAGATGCCACAGGTTCTTATCCTTGGAGTAGTTTGTCTCTCTGTTTATTTTAAGCGGGATATTGTGTGCTTCTGCATAGTCGATCTCCTCGTCTCTGGATTTCAGATCCCATATTCTCCAGGGAGCGATGATCTCCATTTCGGGAGCGAAAGCCTTGATGGTAAGCTCGAATCTTACCTGATCGTTGCCCTTGCCTGTGCAACCGTGGCAGATAGCGTCTGCGCCCTCTTTTTTAGCGATCTCAACAATTCTCTTTGCAATGATAGGACGTGCAAAGGAAGTACCAAGCAGGTATCTGTTCTCATAAACAGCCTGAGCCTTAACTGTAGGGAAAATGAACTCCTCAACGAATTCCTTGTTCAGATCCTCGATATAAAGCTTGGAAGCGCCTGTTTTTAGAGCCTTCTCCTCCAGACCGTCAAGCTCAGTACCCTGACCAACGTCACCGGAAACTGCGATGACCTCGCAATTATTATAGTTTTCTTTAAGCCATGGGATAATGATAGATGTATCCAGACCTCCCGAATAAGCCAGAACTACTTTTTTGATCTCTTTTGCCATTGTATATTCCTCCATTATTTTATCTTATCGGCTGAAATTGCATAAATCCATATAAAAATGTATATTATGCACTGCCGTTTTTTGCATCATAAAACTATTATACACCATAAAAAAACTTTGTCAAGAGGTTTTTGCATATTTTTATAAATTTATTTTCAATATACAAAAATCACTGTATATTTATTGAAATATACAGTGATTTTTGTATATTTGCTTTTAGAAAATAAAATCATTCCTGATTGCTGCCAATTTCATTTTTTAAAATTGATGCCCAATCCCGTCTGGAATGAATTATTCTTAAAATTGAAACTGATTTTGTCTCACTGTTTATCACATAAAACGCAAGATAATTATTTATCCTCTGCATACGGATACCGTTTAATGCAAGAAGTGTATCCCTTACAAAAGAATTTCTCTCCGGAAAATCGGAAAGTGATAAAATTTCTCTGTCCGCTGCATCAAGCAAATTTGCTGCGGCTATTTTATTCCCCAGAGTATCAGCAATATATGCAGCGGCACTTTGCAGATCCTTCGCAGCAGGTTCAGACTAATCAACCCTATACATCATAAGTTTAGCTCTTTTCTTATATCTGCAATTACCTCTGAAGCCGGACGGACTTTGCCCTGCCGGACAGCTTCAAGTCCCTCTCCAAGCAAAGAATACAATTCAAGTCGGCTCTTTAATTGCTCATACTGCTCATAAGCCTCTATGCTCATTACAACAAGGTCGCCCTTTCCATTTTTAGTAATAAAAACAGGCTCGTTATATTCATGACAAAATTCCGAAATTTCATTATAGCTGTTGCGCAGGTCTGCGCTTGGTCTGATTGTTGGCATACTTCCTACCTCCGCTTTTAATATACTCAAATTATATCATAATATTGATATATTGTCAACGGAAATTATTTTGAAAGCTTTTTGATCTCCTCCACAGCTCCCTGGATAAGCTTCCCCGTGCTGTAGTCGGAGATCCCCACTATAATATTGTCACAGTGATTGAAGGGAATAAGCACCCTCTTTGCACCACTCCGAGCCACAGCCTCTGCCATTTTAGGAGTGACCTCTCCCAGCATGGAATCCGCAATGACAATTCCGATGGGACCCACTATCACATCAGCTTTCCGGCAGACTGTGACGACGGAATTTTCCCCCGTCGCAGCCTCGTCCGCCCCGGCTTTGAGCATAGCGGATGTCGCCGCACTGTTCGTTCCCACCGCCGTTACAAAGGCAGAGGGGATCTCCTGCTTTATCGCCGAGACCAGCTGTTTTCCTATTCCGCCTCCCTGAGCGTCAATAACCAATAAATTCATAATTATAATCATGCTCCCATAGGGAGCATCTCTCCTTTCGCGTATGTTTATGCCGAATAAATTCGCCTTGCGGTTTTGCGCAGCAAAATTTTGGACAACAGTCCAAAAAGCACAAAACTCGCAGCTAAAAAATCTTTGATTTTTTAGCATAGCCTCCAAAAATACCGGCAGCAGGACAGATATGCATCTGCCATGCTCCCGGCTTTTAATCATACTCAATAATGTATGTCAGTATGCGGTATTGTCCGTAGTAATCCGTCCAGCTAAGACGGACATTAATGCCGTAAAGAGATCGTATCCTTGAGACTATCGGTTCAAAAATAGAGTCAACATACTCGCTTTCAAGACCGGAGGTAACGGATATAAACAGATCACTTCTTTCAAACTTTACCATAGCGCCTCTTTTCCGTTCAGCAGCCGCTGCGGTGATGGCGTTTTCCGATACACTGAAAAATTCATTTTCATTGCTTATGTCCGCACCCTCCCTGACGAAATAATTTTCATTTTTTCCGTTTGCCTTGGGAGGCTCGGCAGGATAAGTGCCTATCGTATGATTGTTTCTTATTACCGAATCCGTGACCATAAAATACTGGTAAAGAATTATGTCCGGATAGTCCTCATGCAGCTTGTCGTTGGGATCGTCCCACGTAACATCAACATGATACCAGTTTCCGCCGAGCTTGACCATGTTCCACATATGTGGGACATCGGTTACTCCCGTAACTATAACGTTTTCTATCCCCGCCAGATTGCACAGATAGGAAAATGCCTTTGCATATCCCTCACACAACGCTTTTCCCTTTACAAGAGCGCCGTATACTGTGTCAGCATAGGGATCATCTGTATCCGTCTCACAGTTCAGTATGATATAGTCGTGGAAATATTTCAGCTTTTCGTAATCGTCCATATCCGGAGTGACGCCTTCCATGATCTTCTTTGCTGCATTTTCAGACGCCAGATTCATTCTGCTTACTTCATCTGCCGTAAACCGGTAGGTAAATAACACCTCAAATCTTTGCTCGTCAACGTTGTATTCCAGCCCTATTTTTGACATCGGAGTATACGCAAGCTGTTCTATGCGGACTAACTCCGCTACCCTTTGATATACGGAGGAATCCACAGTCAGCGGAGTTCTTTCACGTAATAAGCCAATATCCTCGACTATTTTCTCGTAAAGCTCACTTTCTTCGTCCGTGAGAGCCGTCTGACTTGCAGAGGCAGTTTTCATTCCCTCCGGAACATAGAATTCTGCCTCGCCGTTTTTTTCTGAATACGGAGCATTAAGCCCCTCTCCCTCAATATATGTTCCGTCCGAATAAACATGAAATTCTATATCATCAGGTTCGTCCCTGTGGCAGCTGCATAAAAGCAGCGCTGCCGCAAGTATTGCCGCAAATGTTTTTTTTCGCAAGCCGCCACCGCCTTCCGAAGCGTGCTGACATTTATTTTATACTATTCCTAAATCAAAACATTGACTTGTCAATGTTTTGATTCGCCGTATA
>JAFLUJ010000072.1:0-6842 GCA_022511485.1 Oscillospiraceae bacterium
GAGCTCCCCATGTTATTGAATACTGGTGGAAATCCTCTCCCGCTATCTGTGCGAAACGGTCAAGGATCTCTTTCGGAGGGTCAAAATCGGGAAATCCCTGTGAAAGATTTACCGCTCCGTACTGATTTGAAATTCTGGTCATTCTTCTTATGACCGAATCTGTAAAGCTTTCCGTTCTGGTTGATAAAGTAGGCATTGCAATCATTCCTTTTGATTTCTTAGACTTCATATTGCCGCCCCCTTGATAGGGGGCTTTGTAAACTAAATCATTTAGACTTACTTAGGGTGGGGGTAGAATAAGGGTCAAGGCTCAGCCTTGCCATTCATTGCGTATCTTTTTCCACTTCTCGTCTCTGGATTTTATTATTATGGAAATATCCTCATCGGTCAGATGTCTGAAACGTCCCTGCTTTTTAAGATAGGCTGCCACGTCGGTGAATTCCTTGGGGTCATGGTTCAGCGTAAACTCCCCGTTTTCATATTCTGCAAGATACCAGAGACCGCAGTCTGCGATCTCCTTTGCCGCCTCCACGGTGTCGCTGACGGGAATTCCCCAGCCTGTGGGACATGGAGCGATGACGTGGATATACTTGGTTCCCTTTATCTCCGACGCCTTTTTCACCTTGTTCAGGAAGTCGTTCATGTACCCTACTGTAGCCGTTGCGGCATAGGGAATATCATGTGCCGCGGCTATCTCAAACATATTCTTCTTGGGACGGATATTGCCGCGGATATTTTTTCCCGCAGGAGTGGTGGTAGTTTTTGCTCCGAAAGGAGTAAGACCGCTTTTCTGGATACCTGTGTTCATGTAGGCTTCGTTGTCGTAGCAGATGTATATGATGTTGTCGTTACGGTCTATTGCTCCGGAAAGAGCCTGTATTCCTATGTCGGCTGTACCGCCGTCTCCTGCGAAGCCCACCGCTGTGAAATTTTCTATCCCTCTTGCCCGGAAGCCTGCTTCAATTCCTGTAAGCATGGAAGCCGTTCCCGCAAAGGTGGAAATTATGGCGTTGTTGCCGAAGCAAAGCTGGGGGAAATTAAATCCCACCGCTGACATACAGCCTGCCGGCAGTACAGCCACAGCGTTTTTACCAAGGACTTTAAGAGCGTTCCTTACTGCAAGACTTCCTCCGCAGCCGGCGCACGCCTTGTGTCCGTAGAAAAATTCTTCTGTACATAAATCTTTTGCTCCGATACTCACTGCGGATTCACCTCAATTCCAATAAAATTAACTTTTTCGGACGTTCCGTTCTCTATGGTCTCAAAAATATTTTCAATATCTCCGGGAGAAATATTTCTTCCGCCCAGACCTCCGATAAAATTATACACCGGGATAAGCATACCGTTCCGGAACAGTGCAGAATTTACGTTAGTATAGACTGTACCCTCGTTTCCGAAGGAAATATCCTTTTCCAGAACTGCGGCTGACTTTACATTTTTAAGAGCTTCTGCAAGCTCCTTTACCGGGAAGGGTCTCATGTACCGGATACGGATAACTCCTACCTTTTTTCCCTCTGCACGAAGCTTGTCAGCAGTCTCGCGACAGAGCCCCGCTATACTTCCCAGAGTTATTATAACATGGTCAGCGTCCTCTGTAAGGTATGTTTCAATGAGACCGGTGTATTTTCTGCCGAATATCTCAGCGAATTTTTTCTCCGCCTGGTCAATGACAGGAACGGCGTCCAGCATTGCCCTGTGTTCCTTGAATTTAAAAATGTAATTGTGATCCGGACCTGCCGAAAACGCCATATTCTTCGGTTCATCAAGATCAAGCTTGTTTTTCGTCTGATAGGGCGGGAGGTATTTTTCTGCAAGGGACACCTCAGGGACGTCCACTTCTTCATATGTATGGGTAACGATAAAACCGTCCAGATTCACCATAAAGGGAGTGGAGACCTTTTCATTTTCTGCAATATAATAGCTCATGAGAGCAAGATCAAGACTTTCCTGAGCGTTTTCAGCATAAGCCTGTATCCAGCCGCTGTCAAGCAGGGAAAGACTGTCCCTCTGGTCGCCGTAGATATTCCATGGCAGAGCAGTGGCACGGTTGGCGTTCATCATAACAATGGGGAAACGTCCTCCGGAGGCGTATGTAAGACACTCTGCCATGTAAAGAAGTCCCTGTGAAGATGTTGCTGTAAATGCACGGACGCCCGCTGCGCTTGCGCCCATAGCGCAGGAAAGAGCAGAGTGCTCCGACTCAACGTGGATAAATTCCGATTTGAGGCTTCCGTCCTCAACCATTTCGGAAAGCCGCTCCACCACAATAGTCTGGGGAGTTATAGGATATGCGGATATTACGTCCGGCTTTGCAAGACGGATACCCTCCGCAAAGGCTTCGTCCCCGGAAAGAAATTTCTTAGCCATTATCTTTCCTCCTCCATATTAATGACATTCAGCTTGCATATTTTGGAGCATATCCCGCAGCCCTTGCAGAAATCGTAATCTATTTCCGCCTTGCCTTCCTTTATGGAAATCACTCCGTCGGGACAGTATAAATAGCACTGTCTGCATCCTGTGCATTTTTCCCTGTCAATAACAGGACGGATGCTTCTCCAGCCGCTGTTTACAGTTACAAGGTATCCTGCCTCAAAGGCTGTGTTTTCGGGAATATCCTCAAATCCGAAAACTTTTTTATCTCTTATGTACGGTGTCATTCTGATGCCTCCTCAATAGTCCTGCGAATGGCAAGCTTGTTCTTCTCCCGTATCTTTTCGGGCATATAATTGTCAATGGAAAAGCATATTTCCTCCTCAGAGACCTTTCCGGACACTGCCGATAAAAATCCCAGCATTACAGTATTTGCCGTTGGAAGCTTCAGCTCTGCGGCAAGAGAGTTCCCGTCAAACGCGATGATGTTTTCTCCGGTCCGGGACTTTGAATTTATCAGTATTTTTCCGCCATCCCGAAGCATTGCACCCAGACCTTCGCTGTAAAGGGTCTCATCAAGAATTATGATATAGTCGGCTTTTTCAGTTTCGCTTCTGTCGAGAACAGGCTTGCTGTCCAGCTTTGTAAACGCTCTCACCGGAGCTCCTCTCCGTTCCGGACCGAAGGACGGAAACGCAAGGGCGAAATACTCCTCCCCCTTGGCTGAATATGCTGCTCCCAGAAGCTTTGCAGCGGTAAACGCACCCTGACCTCCTCTGCCAAGCCATAGAATTTCTGTCATTTTATCATATCTCCTTTCATACGGAGTATTAAACCTATCGTTTACGTAGGTATCAATAAATATTATAGCACAATGCAAAATCCTTGTCAACAAAAATCTGCCGGCAAGCTGACGGCAGAAAGATCATATTATTTCAAGAAACTCTGAGGGCTTCAAAGCATATCAAGTATGACGTTGGTATCAATCAGTACTTTCATGTGTTTCTATCCTTTCTGCCCAGATGGCTTTATCATCATAGTCATGTTTGAGGATCCCTGTAAGTGAATCAGTAAGGAAAGAAACGCTTGATTCGTAGGAAATAAGCCTTGCTGCTTCTTTTCCATTTTTGAGAATAATGATCTCGTCACCATCCTGAACAGCTTGCAGGTAATGACCAAAATTATTTTGAATATCGGTAGCAGTTACAGTAATCATAATAACACCCCCAAGTATTTCGCTAATATTAATATATCATTTTTTTAGCTAAAATGTCAACGGAAAATTTTGAAAATCGGAGAAAGTATTGCAAGTAGTTTGTGTGAATGCAACAACCGATAAGTTGAACAGATCATATTTTTTGTCAGATCGTACAAAATACAAAAAAGCTATTGACAGATTTAAATAAAATTGATATAATCAAATCATACCAAACACATAGGATTTATATGGATAATATTTTGAAAGGAGCTGTTTCGGATGACAAGGACATTACAGTGCGGATGCTGTTTCTGTTTGCACAGCAATTCAATACTTTACAGACAAAGGAACAGCTTTTGTATCAAATAAACGTTACGGCTTAATGTCATGCGGAGAATACAGAGGTTTCTGTGTTCTCCGCATTTTTATGTGTTTTGAAAATGTTGATCTGCTGTCTGTAATTTATGCGGGCGGACTTGTTATTTGAATAATTAAAAAGGAGAATTTACTATGAAGAAATATGATAACATCAACACTGCTTTGATCCATGGAGGAGTTTCAATTGACGAAAGAACAGGAGCGGTGAATGTACCTATCTACCAGACCTCCACCTATAAGCAGGACGGTCTTGGAAAAATGAGGGGATATGAATACTCCCGCACGGGAAATCCCACCCGTGAAGCTCTGGAATCCCTTATTGCCGAGCTTGAAGGAGGTGTTGCAGGATTTGCTTTTGCTTCCGGAATGGCGGCAACAGCAGCAGTCCTGTCCCTTTTCAAAAGCGGCGACAGAATACTGATCTCCGCAAATGTTTATGGAGGAACGTTCCGTATACTTGACAAGATTTTCAATAATTTCGGACTTACATATAAAATTTCCGATACGGAAGACCCGGGAAGCTTTGAAAAGGATATAACTCCCGACGTTAAGGCTGTACTTATCGAAAGTCCGGCAAATCCCCTTATGACCGTTACTGATATAAAAGCAATTTCCGAAATTGCCCACAAGCATGGTCTGCTTGTGATCGTGGACAACACCTTTATGACACCATACCTGCAAAAGCCTATCCCTCTGGGAGCGGACATTGTCCTGCACAGCGCAACGAAATATCTTGGCGGACACAGCGATCTTGTTGCAGGACTTGCAGTTGTAAATTCAAAGGAGCTTGCAGAAAAGATCGCCTTTATCCAGAACGCTGTAGGCGGAGTGCTTGCTCCCTTTGATTCATTTCTGCTTATCAGGGGAATAAAAACTCTCAGCGTAAGAATGGACAGACACGTTTTCAATGCTGAAAAAGCAGCGAGATTTTTACTTTCCAATAAGGCTGTAAAAAGTGTTTATTATCCAGGACTTGAAAACGACAAGGGATACGCAGTTAACAAAAAGCAGGCAAAAAACGGCGGAGCAATGATCTCCTTTGAACTGCATGATAATTACAATATACGCACATTTTTTGAAAGTCTGGAGCTGGTAATGCTTGCTGAAAGTCTTGGGGGAGTCGAGTCTCTTGTTTGCCATCCATCCAGCATGACCCATGCTTCCATTCCCGAAGATATAAGAAAAAAGGTCGGCATTACAGACGGTCTTATAAGACTGTCCGTAGGTATCGAGGATATTGACGATATTCTTGCAGACCTTGCACAGGCGATCGAAAAAAGTGAGATCAAATAAGGAGGACAACAATGTTTTATTATAATTCAATGCAGGAGTTAATAGGAAACACTCCCCTTGTAAGGCTGGGAAATATGCAACCCAAAAAGGAAATAAATATCTTTGCAAAGCTTGAACTGTGGAATCCCTCCGGAAGCGTCAAGGACAGAACGGGACTTTACATGATAAAGGACGCCGAGGAAAAGGGTCTACTTAAACCGGGAGGGACGATCGTTGAAGCAACGGCGGGAAACACCGGTCTTGGGATCGCTTTTACTGCTCTTAATAAGGGCTACCGGATAATATTTGTAGTCCCCACAAAATTTTCTGCGGAAAAGCAGGCTCTTATGAGAGCGCTTGGAGCAGAGGTAGTGAACACTCCCCGTGAGGAAGGAATGTTGGGAGCGGTAAGAAAAGCAGATGAGATCAAAGCAGGTATTCCCGGTTCGATCTCGCTGGAGCAGTTCAAAAATATGAGCAATCCCCTTGCACACTACGAAACTACGGGCAAAGAAATTTTTGAAGCTCTGGACGGCAAAATAGATTATGTTGTCGCCGGTGCGGGAAGCGGAGGTACATACTCTGGAATACTCCGTTATCTGAAAGAGCATGATCCGGATATAAAAGGGATACTGGCAGATCCGGTAGGTTCGACTATGGGAGGCGGCGAGCACAGCGATTATAACATAGAGGGTATAGGAAACGATTTCATCGCCGACACTATGGATATGAAGCTTGTCGACGATGTAATAAAGGTGACAGATGCTGAGGCATTTGAAATGTCAAAACTTCTTGCAAAAAAAGAGGGTATCTTTGCCGGAACATCATCGGGAGCAGCAATGACGGCGGTATTGAAGCTTTCCGAAAAAATAAATAAAGGAAACATCGTCACCGTTTTTCCTGACCGTGGAGACCGCTACTTCACCACCGGGTTGTATGATTAAGGCGACACCGTACAAAGTATTACAGAGTATTTTCATGAGTGATATTTTATAAATAGTAATATAAATCATAATTTAGCTTAGTACCTCTGTACTCTTACTGGGGAATAACCCTTTTTAAGTCGATACTCATAAAGAAGTTTAAGCCATAGCATTTTTGATTTTCAGTCAAAAGTGCTATGGCGTTTTTGTTGACAAAATGGTTGTGGCATGATATAATTGGTTACCAGGATAAATCAGAATTTATTCCAATCTTGTTAGTACGAAGTTTCATGGAGGATATATCATATGGAAAATGAGCAGAATAAAATCAGATATGAAATGAGAAACAAGATTGAAAATATCATTAAGTTCAAAAATATTGATAGGAATAAATTTCATGAGGTGTCAAAGCTGGATTGGCAGGGAATCATTAAAAAGCTGTACTACTCATTCTGTGATTATCAGACAGCTCACGATTCGTATATGTGGAAAGAACCACTGCAAAAAGATTGGCATAATCTGTATAATTGTCATAATGTTTATGGTTGGAGACCATATATGTGGACAAGTTTCCGTAAGGATTTGATTATTGTAGATAGAGTTTACGAAGGTGAATGGGATGAATATATAGAAAAGCTATTTTCCATTGTTCCTGCATGGAATGACAAGACCTTTTATTTTCTCATTACGGATGGTGGCTG
>JAFLUJ010000072.1:6942-11746 GCA_022511485.1 Oscillospiraceae bacterium
AGTCCCGAAGCAGTCTGATACAACTGCTTCGGGACTTTACTTCTTTATGAGCACCCGCCTTTCAAAAGGGTCTCCCACGATAGGAACACAGAAACACTGCGTTAAATTATGATTTGCACTATTGTTCACAAAGTGTTCACTCATGGAAATACTTTGTGATTTTTGTATGGTATTGCCTGAATTATTACCCGCTTATATTCAATAATTGTTAATCTTATTTCGTTAATTTTTTGACAAAAATGTACTATAATTAAAAAGGCTGAGCCTTTACCCATTCCGCCGCACACTATTTTCTGTAGGGGTAACGGAACGACACGGAAGCATACAAATTTCTGTATATATACTATATTTAGAGAAGAGAGGTAATAATGCATGATAAAAAAGCTTGCGCAGAGTATACGCGAGTATAAGAAGACCTCCATTGTAACCCCGATGCTGGTCTCACTGGAGGTCGTTATGGAATGTATCATTCCTTTTATTATCGCAGAGCTTGTCAACAAGATCAAGGATGGCTGCGATATGAAAACCATCATCAACTACGGACTTGTCCTGGTGGCGATGGCGTGTCTGTCACTGCTGTTCGGGTCATGGGCGGGAGTTACCTGCTCAACTGCCTCCTGCGGTCTGGCAAAAAACCTCCGGAGAGATATGTTCTGCAATATCCAGAAGTATTCCTTTGAAAATATCGATAAATTTTCCACATCTTCACTTGTGACGAGGCTTACCACAGACGTCACAAATGTCCAGATGGCTTACATGATGATAATACGGACTGCAATAAGAAGTCCGCTGATGCTTATATTTGCCTTTGTAATGGCATTCGTTATGGGGGGAAAAATGGCTGTTATTTTCGTGTTCGTTGTTCCTGTACTTGGGATAGGTCTTGCGCTGGTTATCAAGAATACCATGCCGCTGTTCAGAAGAGTTTTCAAAAAATATGACGCTCTCAACAGCTCCATACAGGAAAACGTAAAGGGAATGAGAGTGGTAAAATCCTACGTTCGTGAGGATTTTGAAAAGCAGAAGTTCGGAGCTGCCTCCGAAGAGATCCGCCGGGACTTCACAAAGGCGGAACGTATCCTTGCCATCAATAATCCACTTATGCAGTTCTGTCTGTATGTTGTAATGATCTTCGTGCTTTCCTACGGCTCGTACACTATCATCACAACACACGGTCTTGATCTTGATGTGGGACAGTTCAGTGCACTGCTTACATACAGCTTTATGATACTTATGAGCCTTATGATGCTGTCCATGATCTTTGTTATGATAACCATTTCAGCGGAATCCTGCAAGCGTATAGTTGAAGTTCTGGACGAAAAAAGTATCCTTTGCAACCCCGAAAACCCTGTTTTTGAGGTCAGAGACGGATCTGTTGACTTTGAAAATGTAGGCTTCAAATATCACAAGGACGCCGAGAGAATGACCCTGTCAAACATAAACCTCCATATAAAGTCCGGACAGACTGTGGGAATAATCGGGGGTACAGGCTCTTCCAAGTCCTCCCTTGTACAGCTTATTTCAAGACTGTATGACGTTACCGAGGGCTCTGTCAAGGTAGGAGGTCTTGATGTAAAGGAATACGACCTTGACACCCTGAGAAATCAGGTGGCAGTGGTGCTCCAGAAAAATATCCTCTTTTCAGGTACGATAAAGGACAACCTCCGCTGGGGAAACAAGGAAGCCACTGACGAAGAAATGATCGAAGCCTGCAAGCTTGCTCAGGCGGACGAGTTCATCACACGCTTTCCGGACGGCTATGACACCTACATTGAACAGGGAGGCGCAAACGTTTCCGGAGGTCAGAAGCAGAGACTTTGTATCGCCCGTGCTCTGCTCAAAAAGCCGAAAATACTTATTATGGACGACTCCACAAGCGCGGTGGATACAAAAACGGATGCTCTTATCCGTATGGCAATGAAGGAATATATCCCCGAAACCACAAAGTTTATCATCGCTCAGCGTATCTCCTCCGTTCAGGATGCGGACATGATAATCGTCATGGAGGGCGGAGCTATCAACGCTGTGGGAACTCACGATGAGCTGTTAAAGTCCAACGAGGTATACAAGGATCTTTATACACTCCAGAATAAGGCAGGTGACGATGATGAGCAATAATAAAGGAAAAATGAGAGTAAAGCGCGATACCGCTCCAAGACTTATAAAGACATTGTTCGGGTTCTACCCTGTTATGCTTCCGCTGACCGTCGTCCTTATTCTTTTTAACGCAGTAGTAAGCTCAATGCCGTCTATATTTATGCAGAGGGTCATCGCTGCCGTTGAGGACAACTGGAAAAGCGGCTCATGGGACGCTGCCGGGAAAACCATTCTCGGCACGGTAACGATCCTGGGAGTTTTCTATGTACTTTCCCTGATTTCCGGATTTACTTTCAATCAGATGATGGCAATAATCACACAGGGTACACTGAAAAAGCTCAGGGAAAAGATGTTCAACAATATGCAGAACCTCCCGGTAAAATTCTTCGACACCAACAACCACGGCGACATAATGAGCCACTACACAAACGATATTGATACTCTCCGTCAGATGGTCTCACAGAGCTTTCCCCAGCTTCTTATCTCGGTCGTTACAGTAATGACGATCTTCTGCATAATGCTGTACTTCTGTGTATGGCTTGCGATCGTGATCCTTCTTGGAGTTATCGTAATGCTCCTTGTTACCAAAAAGATCGGAGGAGGCTCGGCAAAATATTTTATCAGCCAGCAGACCGCTCTTGGTAAGGCAGAAGGCTATGTTGAAGAAATAATGAACGGTCAGAAAGTAGTAAAGGTATTCTGCCACGAGGAAGAATGTATTGCAGAGTTTGACAAGATAAACGAAAAGCTTTTCAAAAAATCTGAAAAGGCTAACACATACGCAAATATCCTTGGTCCGGTGCTTAACAATATCGGAAATGTACTGTATGTTATCGTTGCCATTGCAGGAGGTTTCCTGCTGATAAACAACGTCACTAACCTGAGCTTTTCCGGTATGGCTATCAGTATAAGTGTGGTCGTTCCGTTCCTGAACATGACAAAGCAGTTTGCAGGAAGCATCGGTCAGGTCTCACACCAGATAAACGCTGTTATAATGGGTCTTGCAGGTACTGAGCGTATATTTGATCTTATCGACCTTGAGCCGGAGGTAGACGACGGATACGTTACTCTTGTTAATGCAAAGGAGGAAAACGGCGTCATCACAGAGTGCAGTGAGCGTACAGGAATGTGGGCATGGAAGCATCCACATCAGGCGGACGGCTCCGTTACATACACCAGGCTGATGGGAGACATCGTTATGGACGATGTGGATTTCGGTTACGAGGAAAACAAGACCGTCCTGCATGGTGTCACTCTATTTGCCGAACCGGGACAGAAAGTCGCCTTTGTTGGAGCTACCGGTGCAGGAAAAACAACCATAACAAACCTGCTCAACCGTTTCTATGACATTGCAGACGGCAAGATACGCTATGACGGCATAAACATCAACAAGATCAAAAAGGCTGATCTGCGCCGCTCCCTTGGTATCGTTCTACAGGACACCAACCTTTTCACCGGAACGGTCATGGATAACATCCGGTACGGAAGACTGGACGCTCCCGACGAGGAATGTATTGCCGCCGCTAAGCTGGCAGGAGCACACGATTTTATAACGAGACTTCCACAGGGATATGACACCATGCTTACCGAAAACGGAGCAAGTCTTTCTCAGGGACAGAGACAGCTTCTTGCTATAAGCCGTGCGGCTGTTGCGGACACTCCTGTTATGATCCTCGACGAGGCTACTTCCTCTATTGACACTCACACGGAAGCGGTAGTACAGCGGGGTATGGATGCTCTTATGTATGGCAGGACGGTATTTGTTATCGCTCACAGACTTTCCACCGTAAAGAACTCTGATGTCATCATGGTTCTTGAACAGGGACGCATCATAGAGCGGGGAAATCACGAAAAGCTTATCGCCGAAAAGGGCAAGTATTATCAGCTCTATACAGGAGCATTTGAGCTGGAATAGCAAGGCGGCGCCCTGCACGATTATCTGCCCCCACCATAAATTAACTAAAAAAATTCCCCGTTACAAAACGGGGAATTTTTTTTACTATCTCAGAATACAAAAACCATATCGTCAAGTCTTCTCTTGCTGATAATGCGGTATCTGCGCTTTCTGTTTGAAAGTCTGAACTTTTCAGGAGCTTCCCCTACAGGAACGACTGCACCGCCTGTAACAGGCATTGCGGCTGTCATTGCAGGTGCGGAAGCATCATATGCACCGGCAGCAGAGGAAATATCTTCGCCTGCCGAAGGTATATACTCATTTGCTGAGTGAGCGTTATTGTTCTCCTCCGCATAAGCAGAGGGAGTATCTTCTTTTGACGCGGGGGTGTTGTTGTTTTCCTCTGCATAAGCGGAAGGAGTGTCCTCGTTTGCTGCGGGAGCGTTATTGTTCTCCTCAGCAGATGCAGTTGGAGTGTCCTCGTTTGCTGCGGGAGCGTTATTATTCTCCTCAGCAGAAGCAGAGGGAGTGTCTTCGTTTGCTGCGGGAGCATTTTTATCCTCCTCGGCAGATGCGGAAGGTGTATCCTCATTTTTGATAGGAGCGGTGTTACTATCTTCATCAGAAGCAGATGGAATATCGTCCTTGCTTACAACAGGGACAGTGTTCTGGGAAACATCAGCGGAAGTATCCTTTGCAGCAGCAGGGGCTACAAATATGTATGTTGCAAGCTCGGTGGCTGTGAACTTTACGGACTGAGTTTCGTCCTCCGATGTGATGATCTCACTTTCAACAAATGTGGGATAGCTGTCA
>JAFLUJ010000073.1 GCA_022511485.1 Oscillospiraceae bacterium
TGTAACATCCGGATCAACTGCGAAGGGACATACTCCGCCAACTCCATGACCTATTCTTGCTTCAACTTCATCAGGAGTAAGCATTTTTGCCTTTGCTCCGAATTTTGCCTTATATTTGGGATTATCGACCTTTGCATCACCTGCTGCAACGATAAGTATAGGTTTTTCAGATACCATAAAGGAAAGTGTTTTCGCGATCCTGCATGGCTCACAATGTAAAGCTTCAGCAGCAAGCTGTACTGTTGCGCTGGAAACATCAAACTCCTGTATGCGATTTTCTATACCGTAACTTTTGAAATACTCTTTTACCTTTTCAATTGACATTTTATTTTCCTCCTCAGTCATTACAGGAAAAAATCGTCCATTCCCTCAATTTTATATTCTGAAAGTAAATGCCTGATACCGTCTTCGGTCTCGTCCCTGCTAAAATCATTAGCCTCTAAAAAAGCGTCATCCTTTTCGTTAAGGTACGAATAGAATACTATCCCGGTTAAAAGGTTATCCTTTGTTCTGTCCTCTATCAGCTCAAATAGTTCATTTTCCACCGCATTTATATTGCCGTCATCTATTTTTTTCAGCAAGTCTCCTGCAGTTTCCCTTGAATTAGTGTATTCCAGCAGTTGGGATTCAGTAAATTCACTGTCAATGTTAAACAGCATCTTTACCAGAACTCTGATAAATTGATGTATCTGGCGCATGATATAGTCCTGCTCAAACATACTGTTCTCCTTGTAACTTTAATCTACCCAGATAGTCTCCGCCTCGTGACGTTTAGGTCTGCCCATAAGATTATTGAGCGCTGTCTTGGGACTAAGACCGCTGAAAAGCACGTTATAACACTGCTCAGTGATGGGCATATCAACTCCCATTTTCTGAGCCAGAGCAAAAGCTGCCTTTGTACAGAGGTATCCTTCCACCGTACCGACCTGGTCAATGGCTTCCTCAGGGGATACTCCCTGCCCTATCAGCATACCAGCTCTGCGGTTGCGGCTGTGCATACTTGTGCAGGTAACGATAAGATCGCCTATTCCTGTAAGTCCGGCAAAGGTCTCCGTTTTGCCTCCGAGAGCAACTCCCAGACGGGCAATTTCAGTGATTCCTCTTGTCATAAGGGCAGCCTTTGTGTTGTCTCCGAAGCCCATGCCGTCGCATATTCCTGCACACAGGGCTATAACATTTTTTAGAGAACCCCCCAGCTCACAGCCTACCATATCATCGTTAATATAGATACGGAAAGTACTGTTGGACATGACCTCCTGAATATAATAGGAGTACTTCTTATTCTTTGAAGCTGCAACTACCGTTGTAGGCATACCTAGGGCAATTTCTTCAGCATGGGAAGGACCGCTGAGAACAACTATAGGATTGTTTGGGATCTCTTCTTCAAGGACTTCGCTCATTCTTTTAAGAGTGCTTTGCTCCAGACCCTTTCCTGTATTGACAACAACAGTTTCGGGAGCAAAATGAGGAGCTGCCTTTTCAGCGACCTCTCTTACCTTTCTTGTTGGTATGCCGAAAATTACGATCTCCGCGCCGCTTACACTGCTTATATCATCGGTGAGTGTGATTTCGCTGCTTATCTTTACTCCGGGAAGCTTCTGCTTGCTTTCGCCGTCCCGCTCAATATCTTCGATCTCCTGATGAAAAGCTGTCCAGACCGTCACCTCATGTCCGAAATTGTTAAGCATTACCGCAAGGCTCAGACCGAATCCGCCCATTCCAAGAATTGTAAACTTAGCCATATTCATTTTCCTCCGTTTCCATCTGTTTTCTTTTTAATGAACTTGTTTTCCGTACCTTCAATAAGACGTTTTATGTTGGTCTTATGCATATAGATAAGCATTATGCTTGTGACTGCAACAAGAGCAGTGTGTATCAGACAAAGCCGCAGTTCAAGAGCCTCAACATAATAGTGAAGCAGGAAGGTAAGTATCGGATAGAATACCGCCGAGGATATTGACGCAACAGATACATACTTTGAAATAAGAAGCACAATTGCAAAGAACGGAATAATTATTACAAACGTCCTCCAATCAATAACAATAAGTATTGAACTGGAAACAAGTATTCCCTTACCGCCACGGAATCCGTAATATATGGGAAATATATGTCCGAGAATAGCGAATATTCCGGCTATGTATCCCACCGTCTGATCGTCGAAGCCTCCCTCTCCCACTATAATGCGGAAAACAAGGATACTCAGAAGTACAGATACTATTCCCTTTGCAAGATCTCCTATAAGAGTAAACAGCGCAGGTATTTTTCCGTAACAGCGCAGAGTGTTGGTAAGTCCCGCATTCTTACTGCCATGCTCTCTTATATCTTCATGCTTTAAAAGACGCACCACAATTATTGAGGAGTTGCAGCTCCCCAGCAGATATGAAATAACAGCGGAAATAACCCCCGCAATGATAAGATTTGTCATAATTATAATCATACTCCCGCAGGGAGTACTGCTCCTTTCGTGACGTTATCATTTATCATCATTTTTGCCCCGCTCACGTATAATAAAGCGCACCGGAGTTCCTTCAAGACCGAAGGTCTGACGTATCTGATTTTCCAGATACCTCTGATAAGAGAAATGAAACAGATCAGCCCTATTTACAAATGTAACAAACGTGGGAGGCTTTGTTGAAGGTTGTGTCATATAGTATATCTTGAGACGTCTTCCCTTATCGGATGGCGGCTGAACTCTTGTAGTAGCATACGCCAGAACATCGTTGAGCATACCTGTGGAAACTCTCATGCTGTTTTGTCTGAAAACATCATTTATCATATCGAAAAGCTTTTCCACACGCTGTCCCGTTTTCGCCGAAATAAATATAAAAGGAACATAGGACATAAAGCTGAAATCCTCTTTCAGCTTGATCCGGAACTCCTCCATTGTACCGGTGGACTTTTCAATAGCGTCCCACTTGTTTACGGCTATGATACACGCCTTACCCTGTTCATGAGCATATCCTGCAACCTTGGAATCCTGCTCGGTAAAGCCTACGGAAGCGTCTATCATTATCACGCACACATCGGAGCGGTCAACTGCCATATAAGCTCTCAGTACGCTGTAATGCTCAATCTTTTCCAGTACCTTTGACTTTCTTCGGATACCAGCCGTATCAATAAAAACGTATTTTCCATGTTCATTTTCCACTATCGTATCGGTGGCATCACGGGTAGTTCCTGCAATATCGGACACGATAACACGTTCCTCGCCGGCAATACGGTTTATAAGAGAGGACTTTCCTACATTCGGCTTTCCGATGACTGCCACTTTAATGTAGTCCTCGTCATATTCCTCATCCGCTTCCTTGGGAAAATACTTAAAGATCTCGTCCAGCATATCTCCCGAGCCGTGACCGTGAGCTGCCGATATTGCAATGGGATCTCCTAAAGCAAGACTGTAAAACTCGTAAAACTCCGGAGGAGGATCTCCTATGGAGTCGCATTTGTTTACGCAGAGAACAATAGGCTTACCGCTTTTCCGAAGCATTTCAGCCACTTCACTGTCTCCGGCTGTCACTCCCATACGAATATCCGTAAGGAAAACTATTACATCAGCCCTCTGTATAGCAAGCTCAGCCTGACGTCTCATCTGGGACAGGATAACATCCTCGCTGTCCGGCTCGATACCTCCGGTGTCAACTACCATGAATTTTCTGTTTCTCCATTCACATTCAGAGTAGATCCTGTCACGGGTAACTCCCGGAGTATCCTCGACAATTGAAAGACGCTTACCCACAAGCTTGTTGAAAAGCGTGGATTTTCCTACGTTTGGTCTGCCGACCACTGCAACTATCGGTAAAGCCATATTGCACCATTCCTTTCTTAGTAGTGTGGTTTGCGTCAAATTATCAGTTTCCTGTAATAGCGTCAAAAAGATCAAATCCGTCATTTCTGATTATCCGTATTTTTATATCAAGCTCCTTTTCCAGTTCCGACACCGTATAGTCGTCAAGGAAAAGCTCGCTGTCTCTCATAAGCATATTTTCGGACAAAAGCAGGGTGTCTCCCAGTTGCTTGCCCTTTAACTGAGCCGCTAAGTCATGTCCCGTGATAAGTCCCGTTACAGTAATAGTCTCACCAAAAAAATCATTTCTTATCTTGTATACCCTGCAATTGATATTATTCCATCTTTGCATTGCTTTTTCAGCAAGTCTGCAAATATAGTCATGATCCAGCGCTCCTGTGGCTATAGATGTATTGCAGGACTTTATATCCTCGTCCTCTGCCATATCAAAGGCGCTGTCAAACTCGTCTATAAGAGAACGAAGCATACCCACACCATTTTCGTACTGAGCATAGTCCTCATAATATTCCCCGTCCGGAAGCTCCCGCTTTGCTGTAATATAAAATTCATCAGAGGGAAATACAAATCTTGTCCCATATTTTTCTAAAAAAGATTTCTGGAATCCCTCTATCATATCAATTGTTTTTTCTGCCCCATCTTTGTCAAAGGTCGTAAGAGGGTAAAGTCCCTCACGAAATTTCGTCAGACCAACGGGAACAACGGCTATGCTTTGGATACTCGGCATGAGATCGCCTAAATCAGTGAGAGTTCGTTTAAGCTCCTCACCATCGTTTATGCCGGGACAAAGCACGATCTGGCAGTTTATCTGTATCCCTGCTTTAGCAAGCTGCCGGAGATAATCAAGCTTCTCCCCTGCAAAGCGATTGTTCATCATCATGCACCGAAGCTCCGGATTGGTGGTATGCACCGAAATATTTATGCTGAGCTTCATCTGAATGATCCTGTCAATGTCCTTTTGTTCAAGATTTGTGAGGGTAATATAATTTCCCTGTAAAAAGGAAAGTCTTGCATCATCATCCTTGAAGTAAATGGTCTCCCTCATACCGGGAGGATTCTGGTCAATAAAGCAGAAGATGCATTTATTATGGCAGCTTTGCTTGCTGTCCATAAGAAATGTCTCAAACTCCAGACCCAGATCGTCATACTCGCTTTTTTTAATGTTTATCTTATGGGATTTTCCTCCACGTTCAATAACAAGCTCTGTACTATTTTCCGCAGAATAGTACATATAATCCAGAACATCGGAAATATCATTCCCGTTTACCGAGACCAGTATATCTCCCGCTTTTATATCTTTCCCCCATGCAGGAGAATCCTTCGCCACCGCTTTTATTTCAACCGACATATCAATGACAATACTCTCAATGGAGCATTATTCTCCTTCCGCTCTAAATCAAGCACATATTTATACTATTCCCGCCAAAACCACAGGTTTTGGCAAGCTGCCTATTTCAGGCGGCTCAAAAATAGACAAAGTCTATTTTTGATTTGGGATTGGTATTAAAAAAGCCGGGGGAAGGATATATCCTCCTCCGGCTCCTTGAAAGCAAGCTTATACTTCTTTCTTAATAACTTCAACGCCCTTATAGTATCCGCAGTTCTTGCAAACCTTGTGAGGAGCAGTGAGAGCTCCACAGTGTGTGCATCTTGAAAATGCGGGAGCATCCAGCTTCCAGACAGCGGAACGTCTCTTGTCACGTCTTGCTTTAGATACCTTTCTCTTTGGTACTGCCATTACCGGCACCTCCTTATCCTGATAACCTTAGATCCTGTCATAACAAGTTCCGAAACCTGCCTACAGTCTTTTACAGTTACATTCGTTTTTATTCAAATCCGCTCCGCACATCGGACACAATCCAAGACAGTCCTCTTTACAAAGCATCTTTGTGGGAAGCTGTAACAGACAGTCCGTTATTGCAAGCTCGTCCATATCCAGCTTATCAGATTCCGTAATGATATACTCATCTCCATCATCGCTGTTATTCAGCTCCCGGACGAGAATATGCTCAAAATCAAAGCTGTAATCACGGTCGAATCCAGTCAGACACCTGTCGCAGCAGGTATTCAGGGTAAACTCAGCGGTATATTCAAGCATAACGATACCCGCGCGGTTTACAGCTGCACCTTTGATAGTTACAGGGCGGGAAAAACTATAGCCCTTGACCTCACTCAGTCTTTTAACATCAACCGAGCAGTCGATCTCCAATTTTTCGCCTATAGTATCATAAAGCCGCCTTAAGTCAATAACCATAGTGCACCCCA
Source organism: Oscillospiraceae bacterium (assembly GCA_022511485.1). GTDB lineage: Bacteria > Bacillota > Clostridia > Oscillospirales > Ruminococcaceae > RGIG8773. Next base: position 6,068 of record JAFLUJ010000073.1, read on the forward strand.
AACATAACAAAGATAATTATAACACACCGTTTCCAATATGTCAATACCTTTGATGGAAATTATTTTACAGAATATTTGGAAACACTTTCCGGCAGATCTTCCAGATTAGCAGATACAGTAAATACTACCTCGACATCGTCTGCTGTAAGCTTTTCAATCTTGTTGAGCATTGCTCCCAGAGCCTCGAAATCAGCTCCGCCAACCTTAAGGATCGAATCTACGAAGATTTCCTTTATATCATAGTTTCCTGCAACAAGACCTGCAACGAGACCGTAGAAAGCTTCAAATGAATAGATATTGTTAGCGTCTGTATCAACGATTCTTACAGAATGTGGAATGTCATATCTGAGTTTCTCACTCTTGTCTATGCACACAACATAACCCTGAGTTTCCTTAGCAGCCTTGTTGATCATATCGATCAGGACCTTGGTTTTTCCCGAGCCCTTAGTTCCTGTAATAATTTTTACCATAAAAACACTCCGTTCTGCCGTTTCCGGCTTTTAATATTATTCCCCAAACATGGGTCATGAAAACAAAGTCAATACTGCACAAAATCGTGCATAATACTAAAATGTACTGTCTCAGTCTAGCTTTGCTTCAAGCTCTGCCTTGCGGTCTTCATATCCGGGCTTGCCAAGAAGAGCAAACATATTCTTCTTGTAGCTCTCCACGCCGGGCTGGTCAAAGGGATTTACCCCAAGCATATAACCGCTTACAGCGCAAGCCTTTTCAAAGAAGTAAACCATATATCCGAAGCTCTTTTCGGAAGTATCCTCCAGCTCCAGAACAATGTTAGGAACTCCGCCCTCTGTATGAGCAAGTACGGTTCCCTCGAACGCCTTTCTGTTTACAACAGACATATTCTGATTTGTCAGGAAGTTCAGACCGTCCAGATTTTCAGCCTCGTCTTCAAGAAAGAAATCTTTCTTTGGCTTCTTGATGTCGACCACAGTCTCAAACATTATACGTGAGCCTTCCTGAATGAACTGACCCAGTGAATGGAGGTCTGTGGAGAATGTTACCGACGCAGGGAAAATTCCCCTGTGATCCTTGCCCTCGCTTTCACCGAAGAGCTGCTTCCACCACTCAGCCATCATAGTAAAGCTGGGATCGTAGGAAACAAGCATTTCCACCGACTTGTTGCGGGAATACATAATGTTTCTCAAAGCAGCGTATTTATAGCAGTCGTTGTTGTCGAAATCAGCGGTAAGCTCCTGCTGGGCTTGTCTTGCACCAGCCATAACAGCATCAATATCACAGCCTGCTACAGCAATTGGCAGAAGTCCTACTGCTGTAAGTACAGAATATCTTCCTCCCACGTCGTCAGGGATAACGAAGGTCTCGTATCCTTCCGTATCAGCCAGTTGTTTAAGAGTACCCTTAGCCTTGTCCGTAGTGCAGAAAATTCTTTCCTTTGCACCATCCTTGCCGTATTTCTTCTCAATCATTTCGCGGAATACTCTGAACGCAAGCGCCGGCTCTGTAGTAGTACCGGACTTGGATATAACATTCACTGAAAAGTCCCTGCCCTCGCAAAGTGAGATGACCTCATTGAGGTATGTAGGACTGATATTGTTTCCTGCGTAATAAATTTCGGGGGTGTCCTTTTTGAGATTATTATAGAACGGCGATTTCAGAAGATCTATAGCAGCCCTTGCGCCGAGATATGAACCGCCTATACCTATAACTATAAGAACATCGGAGTTGCTCTGGATCTTTTTAGCAGCAGCCTTGATCCTTTCAAACTCGTCCTTATCGTAGTTAGTGGGAAGCTCGACCCAGCCAAGAAAATCGTTTCCAGCTCCGGTTTTGTCCGCAAGCTTTTTTGCGGCGGTCTCTACAGCAGCTTTAACATTTTCCATTTCATGGGGCGCGATAAAGTCCTGTAAATATTTGGTGTTTAGTGAAATTGACATTACAATCTCCTCCAAAAAATATTCCTAAAATAATATTACTATAAATCGGAGAGATTTGCAACAATTTTTATGAATATCGGACAGTACCGCCGTGACTTTTGGATATTCTCACTAAAATGTTAAAAGTTTTTTGAGTATTATGCCTATTGCATTTTTCAGATTCATACTTTCTGCGGACTCAGTTGCAACTATATCCACAGCAAACATCATTTTATTATTCCGCATAAAATGGACCTCTCCTATTTTGTCACCCTTATTGACCGGAGCATACACATATTCAGGCATTATGACCGCCGCCGAAACCGAGCCTGCCGCACCGTTGGGAAGCACCACACTCCTGACTTCTCCGCATTCCACAGCCGCCTGACGCGTCATTCCCTTTTTTACAGGAACATATAAAGGAATATCCTTGGGAAGCTCCGGGACAAACACCGTATATCCGGAAAATCCTGTCCCCATAAGCCTTGTGGCTTCCGTAAAGCTGTCCCCCTTGTCGGAGCATCCAAGGACTACGGAGATGTACATTACACCATCACGTTCCGCACCTGCTGCCACACAGTATCCGGAGTTTTCCGTATATCCTGCCTTGAAGCCTGCTATTCCCTTGTAGCTTTTAACTATCTCATTGGCGTTTACAAGCTCTGTCTCACCCCCCCGGACAAAATCCCGCCAACAAGTAAGGTACTCCTTCAAAACCTTGTGTTTTGCAAGCTCTGCACAAAGCTTCGCAATATCTGCCGCAGTGGAGATCTGTCTATCATCGTCATAATATCCGTTGCAGTTGGTAAAGATAGTATTTTTCATTCCCAGCTCCGACGCACGACGGTTCATAAGCTGGACGAACTTTTCTTCCGACCCGGAAACCTTTTCCGCCAGAACAACGGATGCGTCATTGGCGTTTCCTATGATGACACCCTTTAAAAGCTCATCTACCGTTATCTCCTCCCCCGGCATAAGCCATATCTGAGCTCCCTGCATACTGTTTGCATATTGAGAAGTCTTTAGCTTGTCGTCTACAGAAAGCTTTCCCGCCTCTATCTGTTCCGCTGTAAGAAGTATTGTCATAAGCTTTGCCATAGTTCCCACAGCCACAGGAGCTTCCTCATTCAGACCGTAAATTACCACCCCTCCTGAAGCCTCAATTAGCACCTCACAAAGCTGAGGCTCTTTCTTTTCAGCTTTTTCAGCGGAAATTATGCTGCATGGAAACGTCATTATTGTAATTATTGCCAGAATAACACATAAAATCCGTTTTGAGGTCAAATTCTTCATAATAATTCCTCCTACAGTAATTTTATGCGGACAAAATTAAATTTAGACAGGCTGTCAAAAAATCGTACTGCTGACATCAATAAAATGACTTAGAATCTTAGTTTAAACCCCTTGACATCATGTGGATAATGTAATATAATGTATATATTAAAATAATCAGAGGTTGAGTTTATGTTCTGGAAAATGACAAATTTACAGCTTAAAAAAGGATTCGTTTTTCCCTCTTACGGGGATAGTGCGCCCTTTTTTAAGAAAATTTGTCATGAACACACCCAGCCGTAACATCAACCGAGGTGTTTCTGCAAATTAAATAGGATGCGCATTATCTTCTTAACGGTTATTAAATTCAGTTAAGGAGATTTTTTATGTTTAAAATAAAAGAACAATTATCAAAATTATACTTGTCCTCAGTACTGGGGAATTTATCGCTGACAGGAGCATGGGTCGCAATTTTAGCTGCAAGAGGCTACAGCCTGGTGGAGATCGGCATTGCAGAGACCGTATTTCATATCACAAGCCTTATATTTGAAATACCGTCCGGCGTGTTCGCTGACGTGTTCGGCAGAAAGAAAATGCTGATCGTAAGCACCATTATGCGAATGATCGGAAACATCATAATGATCCTTTCAAATAACCTTTTTATGGTGTGTCTGTCTATTGCCTTTCACGCATTGAGCTATAACTTTTCCTCCGGTACGGGAGACGCGTTGGCTTACGATTCACTTAAGCTTGCAAAAATTGAAAATACGTTCGAGAAATACGAATCAAACCAGCTTGTCATATATCGCATTTGCAGCGGTATTTCAACTCTATGCGCAGGATTTGCACTTTTTATAGGACACAAAATAGCTTACAGTACCGATCTTATCACAGGAGTGATACAAATTATTATCCTGTCCTCCCTGTGCGAAGTGTATGCTTCTGATCCGCAAAATGACAAGGAAAGCACAACTGTCAGAAAGCTGATCTCCTGTTTCAAAGAAAGCATTGCTTTTCTGAAAGGAATCAAAAAAATCATGGGACTAATGATGTGCAATTCCTTGGTAGGAGCATTGGACATCCTGCTGCTGTTTTTCCTGCAAGCAAAGCTTCTTGAAAAAGGAATCCCCTCATGGGGACTTGGCATTGCTCTGCTGTTTATGGAAATGGGCGGCGTTGCTGGATCAAGGCTTATACTGAAATTTCCCAAGCTCAGCTACAAATTGGTGTTTGCTGTAACGCTGTCCCTTGTGTTGATAGGATTTCTTGCGGAACATTCATCATGGTATATAATAATGGCTGTGGGAGGATTTTTAGCCGCTGTCGGAGACGACGCCCTGCAGGTTCGTACTAATGCAATTCTTCAGAATATGTTTCCATCAGAACAAAGAGCAACGCTTACCTCTATAGAGTCATTTACATTTTCTATCATTATGATAGTGTTATCTCCCCTAGCAGGATTTGTTTTTATGTATTGGTAATCAGATAAAAAATCAGGATATGCCTCCATTACGAGCATATCCTGAGTTATTTTAAACCTCATCTCCAAAAACAGTCTTTACTCTGCTGAGATAAGTACAGTATATTATCGAAACAAATATTGTTGCTCCCATGTATACCCATTCCATTGTTTCGCCGCCGGTGTATTGAGAGAATTTTGAAAGTGCGTCCACCAGTCCGTGTACAATAATACAGGGCAAAAGGCTTCCACTTCTGTAGAATGCCATAGTAAGAATGAATCCCCACGCGATAGCGAAGAAAACCTGGATAACTGTTTCAACATTTGCCTGTCCTGCAAAAAGGTTTACAATGTGACCGATACCAAAGGTCACCGACGAAATTATGACCGAAAGCTTGACGCCGTCCTTTGGAAGCAAAGCCTTGAAGAGAAATCCCCGGAAAAGCATTTCTTCTATGTAGCCGATGAGAAGCATTGACAGAACAGCAAATACCTGAGCCATTCCCGAATAAGCAATCCCGAAGCCTCCCCACAGATTTCCCGTTGCAAGAATAAACATAGGAATGAAGTACCAGTATTTTTTTGTGTCCTTTGCCCAGCCGGTAAGTCCGTATTCAGCTTCAAGATGATTTATCTTTACAAATGCTGTGATCCCTGCTGCTATTGCCGCTAATCCTGCAAGCATCCATATACTTTCATCTCCCAATTCACCACGGATGGGTATGCTTATAAAGCAGTAGATCATTATCCAGAGAACGGCAAAAAGTATGGGTTTCTTTTCATAAAGCTTTTTCATATCAATTATCCTTTCCTAATATAACAATTGTTATATTACATTTATTATATAACATAAATTATACAAATCCAATAGCATTATAAAACATTTACAAAAAATACATATTTTCAATAGTAAATAAAAACAGGATATGCCGGTAATTTCCAAGCATATCCTGATTTATTTTTACATATTCAAGCGTATCTGCTTTTCAAGATCAT
>JAFLUJ010000074.1 GCA_022511485.1 Oscillospiraceae bacterium
GACTCGAACCCCTGACCTACTGGTTCGTAGCCAGTCACTCTATCCAGCTGAGCTAGCAGCGCTTTGATCAACGAAATATATTATACCACTTTGATCAAAGGTTGTCAAGCCCTTTTCAGAAATTTTTTGGAAAATAAACCGGAAACCATTATATAAAGTCACACCTTGTTCCCTATCTCCGTCATTGTCACCGGCTGGATCGACTTGATGGTGTCAAAAATTGGTACAGGAAGATCACGAACGGTAAAGAACCCCTCTTTATAGACAGTTACCATATATTTATGCCCGTTTGAAGGGAGTGTGACAGCCTCAGTGCTGCCGTCTGTGCCGGTTACGAGAGTGGCGATAAGAGTATCCATATCACCAGCTTGTGCAGTTATAGCAATTGCAGCTCCTTCAATGGGACAGGAATTTTCTCCGCAAGTGACCTCTACCTGAAGATAACCCTCCCCATGTTCGGATTCAAACTCCTTCACTTCCTCCTTATATTGCTTATCAGGAGCAGTAGAAAAATCGTAATTTCCCTGATGGTGAGGTTCATCTGTGTCAGGCACCGTATCTGAGCCTGCCTCTGAATCCCTCTTGATAAGCTCCTCCGCAGTGAGGAACTTCCATTTTTCAGACCCTTCTCCTGAATCATCAGCGCTCGGTATGGACGGCATTGGAGGACAGCTCAGATTCTTTTCCGAACATTCCTCCGCTCCGGAAACAACCGCCTCCATTTTGGGAATTACAGGCATGACCTTATCGTCAGACTTATTTTCCTCATTTTTTTCCGCCTCCGCAGAAGAGGAGATGTCCTCCATACGGGGTATTTTCGGCATGGGAGGATGCTCCAGATCCTTTTCCGGACACTTTTCAGGACCGGAAGAAGATACTCCTGCTTCCGGGATAACAGGCATAGCCGGAGGAGCAGACTTCTTTTCATCCTTCTTCGACTTATTGAGCGCCGCATCCTCAATTTGCTTTATCTTAGGCGCAGGAGCAGGGATATGTCCCTTCTCTTCTTTTTTAGGTGTATGGGGAGCAGAACCTGGCGGATTTCCGCCTATCCGCTTTTTGCTGTACGCCAGCATCATTTCCTCCTTGTATTTTTTAGCCATTGCATTAATATCATTTTTATCCTGCATCATTATCCCTCCGAACATATTTTGTTCAATACTATTCAGCAGGTCAGAAAAAAATACCGGATAAACGGAAAATCATATACGGATAAAAAATGTATCGGACAAAAACCTGCCGCATATAATGAAGTGGCGGAGCGTTCTTGAGCAAACATCAACACAGAAGTTTTCATGCACCCGTGTCGTATTTTACCCATTCTGAAAAGAGTCACCAACGGAAAGGGTAAATGCTCAGCCTTTCGCCGAACATTATGAAAGGAAACATTACTATGCCAAGTGTATTTTTAAGTCCATCTACCCAGGAATGGAATCCGTATATAAACGGCGGTACAGAGGAACAGTACATGAACATAATCGCCGATAAAATGGAACCTTACCTCCGTTCATCGGGAATATCATATGTAAGGAACGACCCCAGACGCGATGTAAGAGGAGCTATCAGCGATTCAAATGCAGGACGTTTCGATGTCCACCTTGCTATCCACTCAAACGCCGGAGGGGGAGATTTCGCAGGAAAGCTCAGAGGTATCGACGTATACTACTCCCCCTATTCCGATCTGAGCAGAGACCTTGCCACCATTACAGCCAATAACTTTGAAAGTATATATCCCGACCCTGCAAAGGTAAATACCCGACCTACCACAACATTGGGAGAGGTGTCAAGAACACGTGCCGTGGCTATCCTTGCGGAAATAGGATACCACGACAACTACGCCGACGCAGAATGGATAAAGTCAAACATTGACAGGATCGCAGTAAGCCTTGTGCAGTCTCTGTGCGACTATTTCGGAATACCATTTATTGATGCAACACCGGTAAGGACAGGAATTGTCACAACGGACGGCTCAAACCTGAATATCAGAAACTACCCGTCAACGGATTCCGCAATAATAGGAGCTATCCCCAACGGAGCAAAGATCCAGATATACGGTCAGACCGGCAACTGGTATGTGGTAAAATACGGTACTATCGAAGGCTACTCCTATGCGGACTATATTGAAATATGATATTTTTTCTTATTTCTGTGCCAATATCTGATTTTTTTGTTGCAGTATGAGAAAAAATATGGTATAATAAAATTATTAATGCGCAAATAACTGTTTATCCGCCGATAAACTGTCTGCTGACTGCAAAGTCTTGATCCGTCAATACCATGTGGAACGGGACTTTGCGTCAGATCAGCGCAAAATTTTCTCGGCGGTGCAAGGGAGTTTTTTATGTCAAAGATCAAAGTAGCTGTACTTTTCGGCGGAGTTTCCAACGAGCACAATATTTCCTTAATTTCCGCCGCAAATATTATTTCTTCTATCCCATCGGATAAATATGAGGTCATACCCGTCGGGATTACAAAAAAAGGAAGATGGCTCTACTATCCCGGAGATATTTCCCAGATCACCTCTGACAGATGGGAGTCCAATCCGGACTGCGTTCCCGCCGTCATTCTTCCCGATCCCATGTATAAGGGTATAATCAAAATGTCGGAGGACTCCTCGTCCATTACAAAGATCGACGTGGTCTTCCCTGCCCTCCATGGTCAGAACGGCGAGGACGGCTCTGTACAGGGACTTTTAAAGCTGTCCGGTATCCCATATGTGGGCTGCGATGTTATATCCTCGGCAAACTGCATGGACAAGACCGTAACACATACTATCCTCGAAGCCAACGGGATAAAAATGGCAAGATGGAAAAGTATCCTGTCCTCTCAGCTGGGAAATCTGGACAATATATGCGACGAGATCGCCGCAGAGTTTGACTATCCGTTATTTGTCAAGCCGGCAAACAGCGGATCGTCAGTTGGTATCAATAAGGCAAGCTCATTTGAGGATCTTAAAAATGCCATCAAGCTTGCTTTCAGCCACGATAAAAAGGTCATTGTGGAGGAGTACATAAAAGGCAGAGAGATCGAATGTGCCGTTTTCGGAAAAGAATCACCCTTTGCCTCCGATGTGGGAGAGATCAAGTCCTGCAACGAGTTTTATGACTATGACGCCAAATATATCCTTGGCACATCCGGACTTTCCATTCCCGCCGACATTCCTGAAAGCTCCGCCCGGGAGATCAAGGAGACCGCCGTCAAAGCATTTTCCACCATGGGCTGCTCCGGACTTGCAAGAGTTGACTTCTTCCTTAAAGAGGACGGCACAGTGGTGCTGAACGAGATCAACACCCTCCCCGGATTTACACAGATAAGTATGTATCCCAAGCTTATGGAGCATATGGGAATTTCCCAGTCCGAGCTTCTTGATAAGCTCATCACCCTTGCTCTTGAATCGGGTCAGGCATAATGGCGATACCGCGCAGTGCTGTCTGAATATCCCCTCTGAAAGGAGCCGCTTATGAAAAACAAGGCTATCGGAGTATTTGATTCCGGTATGGGCGGACTTACCTGCCTTAAGGAGCTTAACAAGCTTATACCCAATGAAAATATCATATATTTCGGCGATACCGCAAGGATACCCTACGGTACAAGAAGCCGTGAGACTATTCTTGAATACGCCAATCAGGACATTGCTTTCATAAAAAAGCATGACGTAAAGATAATAATAGCCGCCTGCGGAACAGTCTCCTCCGTCATCGGAAATGGAGGTAAGGCTGCCGGAGACATCCCCTTTACCGGAGTTCTCCTTCCTACCGCCCAGACTGCCTGCAGCAAGACCCGAAACGGAAAAATCGGAGTAATAGGCACTGCCGCTACAATAAAATCAGGGTCTTATGGGAAAGCTATAAGAGGGATACGTCCCGATGTATCAGTTATCGGAAACTCCTGTCCCCTGTTTGTGCCCCTTGTTGAAAACGGATTTACCGAAAGAGACAATCCCGTAACAAAGCTTGTTGTGGAGCAGTATCTTGCTCCCATAAAGCGGGAGGGCGTAGATACACTGATACTTGGCTGCACCCACTACCCGATTATAAAGGACGCCATCGCCGATTATATGGGAGATCAGGTTACCATCATTTCTTCCGGCGAGGAAGTGGCAAAATACGCCTACAATCTGCTTATGAGCAGCGAAATGCTTTCCGACCGTGAAGAAAATGGCATAAATACCTATTACACCTCCGACAGCGTTGAACTTTTTGAGGAGAATGCTCACGCATTTCTTGGGGATACCATAAATGGAAAGGTGTACAAAGTAGCCATCGACGAGCTTATTTGTTAGAGACGTATAATACTGTTCTTACTATAAATAATTGACTTTGTCAATTATTTATAGTGCCGCCTTAACAGGCGGCAGGAACGTTCATTGAACGACTTCTTAGGCGGCTGCGCCGCCACGCCGTATACATAAGTATACGGCAATCTAAAACATAGACAATGTCTATGTTTTAGATTAAGAATAGTATAAAACGTCTCAGACATTTCAAAAAATCAGAAAAGGAGAAATGTCCTTCCGGACGTGAATGATTTAAATGGAAAAAGATGTTATAATCAATCTTACAAGTATCAATACTATTGACCGGGATCGCTCCACAACGGAGCTTACCACCACCGGAAAGCTGAAAGAGCTTGAAGGAGGCGGCTTCCAGATAGTATATGAGGAATCGGAGGTCACAGGCTTCAAAGGCTCAACAACCTGTCTGTCCTTTTACGGGAACGACCTTGTAAATCTGAACCGTACAGGCACAGCCTCCTCCGATCTTGTGCTGGAAATGAATAAAAAGCACCACTGTCATTACGGAACTCCCTACGGAGATTTCACAATGGGTATCTTTACTCACTGCATAGACAATAATGTAAGCAGCGACGGCGGAGAGCTTTATCTCAAATATACCGTAGACATCAATTCAAGCTATGTTTCCGATAATGAGATCTATATACGTATAAGTTAAATTCTGAAAGGATGTTTAAAATGACCAATCCGATAAAATCCGCTTCAAACGAGCTTCGTGAGCTTCTTATGAGCGCAGTGGGAAGGCTCGTTTCGGAGGGAAAAATAGAATCCGTTCCCCTGCCCGCTTTCAATGTTGAGATCCCCCAGGACAAGTCCCACGGGGATTTTGCTTCCAATATCGCAATGGCTTTCGCAAAGCCGTTGAAATCCGCCCCCCGGAAGATCGCGGAGCTTATCACCGAAGCCGTAATTCTGGACGGAAGCTCCTTTGAACGTATAGAAATAGCTGGTCCGGGATTTATCAATTTCTTTCTGTCCAAAAGATGGTTTTCCAAAGTAGTCACCGATGTTGCCGCAGAGGGAAGCAGTTATGGAAAAACAGACACCGGCGCAGGAAAACGGATACTTGTGGAGTTCGTTTCCGCCAATCCCACAGGTCCTATGCATATAGGAAACGCAAGAGGCGGAGCTATCGGCGACGGACTTTCCTCCGTCCTTGAATGGGCAGGATACGAAGTAGAAAGAGAATTTTACGTAAACGATGCAGGAAACCAGATAAACAAGTTCGGGAAATCCCTTGATCTGCGCTATATACAGCTTTGCTCTCCCGAGGGACAGGCTTTCATCGCAAAGTACAACAATGATGAGGAGCTTTGCCAGAGCATCTATGACGATACAGAAAAATTTCCCATGCCGGAGGACGTGTACCTTGGCGCGGATATTATTGCTCATGCAAAAAGCTTCTACGACAAGAACGGAAGCTCCTATGCGGACAAGTCCGAGGAGGAAAGAATGTCCGCTCTGGTGGACTTTGCCCTCCCCAAGAATATTCAGAAACTTGAGGACGACCTGCTCAAATACCGTATCAAATACAACACATGGTTCAGGGAAAGCACCCTCCACAACAGCGGAGCTGTAACAGAGATAATCGAACTGTTAAAGAAAAGCGGCTATACCTACGAGCAGGACGGAGCGCTCTGGTTCAAGTCATCTGAATTCGGAGATGAAAAGGACAGGGTTCTCGTCCGTGAAAATGGCATCCCTACTTATTTTGTCCCCGATATTGCATATCATTACAACAAGCTTGTTACAAGAGGCTTTGATACAGCAATAGATATTCTGGGCGCAGACCACCACGGATACATTCCCAGAATGAAAGCGGCTATGTCTGCCCTGGGAGTTGACCCAAACCGTCTTGACATGATGATAATGCAGATGGTGCGGCTTGTTAAGGACGGCGAAACATACAAGCTTTCCAAGCGTTCCGGAAAAGCAGTCACCCTTGAAACTCTGCTGGATGAAGTTCCCATTGATGCAGCAAGATTCTTCTTCAATCTCCGTGAGGCAAATTCACACCTTGAATTTGACCTTGACCTTGCAATTGAGCAGTCCTCCAAGAATCCGGTGTATTATGTCCAGTACGCCCATGCAAGAATATGCTCTATCATAAGAAATCTTGAAGCAGAGGGACATTCTGTGGAAGCACTCTCTCCGGACAAGCTTGACGTTCTGGAAACCACCGAGGAAAGAGAGCTTATCAGGTATATTGCTTCCCTGCCCAACACTGTGGACTCCGCGGCAAAGGATTACGACCCCTCCAAGATCACCCGCTACACTCAGGAGCTTGCCACACTGTTCCACAAGTTCTATGACAAGTGCCGCATAAAGGGAGCGGAGGAATCGCTGCTGAAAGCAAGGCTCAGTCTCTGCATGGCGGTGAAGATCACCCTGAAAAATACTCTTGATATGCTGAAAATAGACTGTCCTACCCAAATGTGAGGCTAACAATGTATATAGGTATTGAATGTGAATACTGCGGCTCGTCCTACGACTACAGCGAGAGCCATACCTGTCCCAACTGCGGAGCTGTCCCTGACAAAAAACAGGTCATAGAGGCCAAAAGAACCGCAAAGGAAGAGGAAGCCTCCCATATGGAGGTATTTCCGGCTTATCCAGCCGCACCCGCTCCGACGGGAAAGCTTATGCGTACACTGATAAAGCTTATCCCTGTGTGGATAGTCCTTATCGTGGTGATGCTTTTTGTTCCGGGAATAAAGGAGACCTCCGATAATAAGCTTATAATGGAAAGCCTCCGGATAATAGATTCACCGGAATACACGGATCATCAGATTGGTGACAGCTTCCTATACGATAACGCCTTCACTGTCACTGTGGACGACTTTTTCTATTCAGACAGCGCCGCAGTGGATGCGCTTCTCCCGGAGGGATACAGGCTACTTGTGGTACATATCGTATACACCTATGACGGAGAAGAGACCGAAAACAATTATTACGATGTCACACCGTACATAACAGACGGAAAAATATGCCGTGCCCCGGTGTCGTCAAGCGCCCTCCGGTCACTGCCGGACGTGTTCGCCCAGAACGCATTTTATTTTAATTCCTACAGATATGATACATACAGAAACGATACCGAGCGCTATGGATTCCTGTGCTTTATAGTAGATGAGGACACCGGTTCATTTGACCTGTGCTTTGAGGAGACCCATTTAAGCAATTATGTCCGTCAGCTTGACTGCATACACAGAGTAAGCATTGATGCAAAGGAGGGCTGACATGAATAAAACCGAAAAAACTTACAAGCCCCATGTAAAAGTAATAGCCGTGATACTGCCGATCATAACGGTAATCGGACTGTTTATCATGCTGGAGATCATCTCCGAGCTTAACAAAGACATAAAGTATTCACAGTATTACTCCTGCGAGATAACAGATGCCTCCGCTGAAAAGCAGGAGGACGGCAGCTATCTCGTGACCGTGTGGATAAAAAACAACAGCTCCTATCAGGCATATATTTATGATTCATCATTCTGGGTGGAAGCCAACGGAACAACTATCCAAAACACCCTGCCCGGCTATCAGGGAGGGGATATGCTTGATTCCCTCACCAGACCTATCGTACCATCGGGACAGACCGTGGAATACAAGATGCAGATTATCCCGCCATATGGTGCAAATACAGTAAAAATACACTATTATGGAAAGTCATACAGCAGATACAGCATCACAAACGAGGAGAGAGATAGCAGTTATTCCCTGAAACTATCATAGATTTCCAAAATATTTTCAAAATAAAGAATAAATTCACCAAAGCTGTCAAAACTATGCGTGAGGTGAATTTTATGAGTTTCAAAATTGGCAATCTATCCGGCAAAGGTCTGATCATAGCAGTGGGAGCGTGTATTCTTGCTGTAGGCGCGGCAGGCTTCTATTCTTATACCAAAATTTCCGACCAGCTAAATAAAGAGCTTATCGGAAATAACAGCGGTACATTGTCTGCTGAGCTGGGCACTGAGAATAAGTCACCGAATACTCCCGTAAATGCTGAACAGACAGATGTGGCGAAACCTGAGGAAACCATCGCTCCGACCGAGGAAACCGTCGAGGAGTCCGCTGAATCCGCAGTTGTCACAACACAGGCAGAGGAACAGCAGCCGGCAGAAACGGAAAGCAACGTTCCCCAGGCAATGGTACGTCCCCTTAACGGAGAAGTACTGAACGGATTTTCTGACGGAGAGCTGGTCAAATCCAAGACCCTTAACGTCTGGAAGACCCACGACGGAGTAGACATCGCAGGAGCGCAGAACGAAAAGGTAAAGAGCATGACAAGCGGCAAGGTCTCACAGGTCTACGACGACCAGATGTGGGGAGCCTGCGTGGTGATCGACCACGGAAACGGACTTGAAGGCTACTACTGTGGTCTCAACAAGGAGGACATCCCTGTTGCGGAGGGACAAGCAGTTTCCGCCGGAACGGTGATCGGCTCTGTAGGAAACACCGCAGAAAGCGAGATCGGCGAGGATTCCCACCTGCACTTTGCCGTCAAGAAAAACGGAGACTGGATCGACCCTGTAGCCCTTATATCCGGCGAAGGAAGCTAATACTGATCCCTGAATCAAACAAAAACCCCCGATCGTATCGGGGGTTTTTCTATACTATTTTCATGTTATGCTATCTGACGCCGGAACAGCGATAAGAAAATCATTTCTGAACCGTATCAGTATTACCTTGTCTCCTTCTTTCAGCTTTTCAAAATCGTCCTTGTAGCAGCATATATGCTCCATATAGCCGTCCATATTACACATGGAAACATCAACATAATAAAAGGTTTTAACCGAAGAGAGCATCGGTTTATACATACTGCGGTCATAATCATCTTTATACCAGGGATAAATTAAACCGTCAGTATGTCCTGACATAAGCTTATCCTTAGTCTGCTTATTCTTCACAATACCATAAGATAAACCACAGATGGCGCTGCCATAAAGCAAATGATGGACCCTGATAGCTATGATGAACACACATGAAAGACAGAACATCAGAATTATGTAATTTTCAAGAAAAGGAACATGGGAAACCAGCATTACAATAAAAACAATAAGCATAAGCGTACAGCTGACAATGTATATATAATCTGTTTTCTTCATTCTCATTTTGTCAGCCTTTTTGAGATCGTCAGAACTGATCTCCTCTATGAAGTTAAAATCATTATGATATATCTGCTCAGCCATCATGATACCTCAATGAAGTAAGAGAAGAAATAGGACTTCCCTGCTTCCAGCTTTATTGCGTGTTCCATTTTGGTAAGCTCCTCCTCGTTGTCGCAGTAAACGGGGACGCTGCTCCATGGCTCGAGACATACAAACTTAGCCTGCTCTGTAAGAGCGGGATCATCAAAATATGACGACCAGACAGCGATGCATCCTCTGTTGTCGTAGGTCAGCTTAACCTTCTGTCCGGAGGTCTTGCTTACAAGAGCTATCCATGCGGATTCAGGCTTATCCTTCATGAAAACATCGTCTGAAAATAACGCATGACTAAGATCTACACTGTCAGTATTATCTGCTATAACTGAAGTTTTACCGTTGAACTCACGGTTTATTTTTTCCGGTTTTTCGTACTGAACATAGTAATCATCAAAATCCGGTACATTAAATGCGGGATGTCCGCCGATAAAGAAGTAAATATCCTTATCACCAATATTTTTTACTATATAATTTACCCCTATCATGTTCTCGACAGCAGCATATTTTACATACAGCTCAAAATCAAATGGGTACAGCTTTTTGGTTTCTTCGGAGGATCTCAGTACAAAACCTGCCTCATTTTCAAGTGAATACAGCAGTTCGAACTCGCTGTCCCGGGCAAAGCCGTGATTTGCGAGGCTGTATTCCTTACCGCCGCAGGTATATTTTTTGGATGTGGTGTTGCAAATAAATGGGAACAATATGGGAGCATGACGTTTCCATATCTTCGGGTCAGCCTGCCAGAGATACTCAGTGCCGCTGCTGTTCTTCAACGAATGAAGCTCAGCGCCAAAGCTGTCGATCACTGCTTTTACATTTTTGGAAGAAATAGTTACCTGCATAAAAAACATCTCCTTTTTAATGATTTTGGGCAATACAGCGCAAAGGCATAATTCTGATTTTGCGCGGTGATGCTCCTAATTATTTCCATAATCCACAAAACAGATATTCAGATCAACATCTCCTTCAATACCGTCAACTCTTCCGTCGCTGGCGTACTGCCATATCTGAAAATCGTATGGATATGATGGTTCATTGTGACCGTCCTTATACTCAGCAAACCAGAAATCCACATCTGGGATCCTGCTCATATCGAGCTTCATAAGGGCGAATCTTCTGCTGCCATAAACCATAGGAGTATATCCCCCGTCCTTTATGGTATCGCAGAACGCCGCCGCACATTCGGTGACAGTATATGGATGGATACCGTTTGTACGGGCGGAATCGTACTCCATAATTTCCCAGTCATATACAATGGGGAAAGACAGTTTATAGCCCCGGACGTTTTCCATAACGAAGTTTGCTTCTTCAATAGCTTCTCTTGCATTGAGGGCCTGAGAAAAGAAATACACACCCACATCAAGACCGGCGTCAAGAGCTCCCTTAATATATGTATGAAAGTTTTCGTCAAGATTTAACAGACCGCTTTCATAGCCGCGATAGCCGATACGGATTATCGCAAAATCAATGCCATCAGCAGCGACCCGCTTCCAGTCTATGTCATGCTGATGATAGGATACATCAATACCGGTGCGGGAAACCACCCCGCCGTCTTCGGAATATGTATACCGTCCGTTATCTTCCAGAACAAGACCGCTGTAGTCGTAGCTGATCTTAGGGACATTCTGAAAAGCCCGAAGCCAAATTTCTCCGTAATAAGGGTCATCAAGGATAACGACCTCGTCTTCTGAGTAAAAGTCGTATACACGATCATTGATGACCGGGATATACTCTTCCTCAACGGGGAAAAAATTGGGATCAGTATTTTCACTTCCCATTTTCAGAGCAAGAATAATGGTTGTCACTGCCAGACAGATTATTATCAGAAGCATTGCCAGAAACAGAGTTACCAGCGATTTCAGGGAAAGCTTCAATGTCTTTTTACGTATTTCCGGACTGTTCAGCATCGCCGCTTCGCTTATGGGTTCAGCAACGGGCTCGTGCAGCTCGGTATTTTTTATATCACTCATTTTTATATTCCTCACATCTCAAAGGATAGACTTTTAAAAATTATATCACATTTTGCCGGACAATGCAAGGGTTATCAAAAATAAATCATAATTTGCGCACCTAAGGCTTAAGAGTTTTTTATTGTTGATTCGTTATTCTTTAGATGTACTCTTTCTACCCAGGGGTCAGGAAACCATAGGGAGAGGGAAAACAAAATACCAAAAATCGGCATTCCC
>JAFLUJ010000075.1 GCA_022511485.1 Oscillospiraceae bacterium
CATCCTGGGCGTTCCCAATAACATAGGTGGATATGAGAACTTTGAGTTCCAGGCTTATGCAAATGCCATCGGTGCTATGTTCCGTTCAAATAAGGATACCGAGCGTATCAACCTTATTGAGATTGATTCCGCTACAGGACGTTCCGGCGCAGGCGCAAGCTTCTTTGCGGCAGTTATCGGAGCAGCGGCGGTATCTGCGGCAGTTGTTGGCGCAGTATGGCTCTTCGGAAATATTCAAGTAAATGATTTCAACAGACAGGCTGCGGATATTCAGGCTTATCTTGATTCTCCGGAGGTTGCAGCTCAGATCGCAGCAGTTGACGATGCGGAGGCAAAGCTTACCAGAGTAAATAATGTGAAGTACTTTATTGATACTGCGGTTACAAATTATGAGTCACTTCCTGTATTGACCAGACAGACATTTGATGATGTTGAGGCTAATTTCAGAGGTACAAGTGCTGTATTGCGATCCATATCGTATAGTAACGGAGCAATAACGATTCAGGTTCATTGTGACAGAAGTGATGAACCTGCTAAGGTCGTTGGAAATTTCATAGAACAGGATATTTTTGATAATGTTACATATACCGGATTTAATCAGACATCTACGGAATTAAATGCGATAGTATATCAATTTGATGTTACTTTTGTTGTCCGCGAGATTGAGCCCGAAGAAAATGAACCGGCGGAGGAAGATACCGCTGAAGTGACAGAATAAGAAAGGGAGGGTGATATAATATGAATATGAAGCTTTCATACAGAGATAAGGTAGTTTTTATCGTAGTTATCGTAATTATTATTCTGGTTGCCGGATTTATGCTTTTTGTAAAACCGAAGTTTGAGGAGATCGATGTTGCAAAGTATGATCTTGAAGCTGTTCAGAGCCGGAAGGATGAGATCGATGCAAAAATAGCTACCCTTCCGGATATTATCGACAACATTAAGGAAATAGCTAAGGATGTGGGAGAGAAACAGGAAATATTCCTTGACGAGCAGGATCCATATCTTAATGAAACATATGTAAGAGATGCGCTTTCAAACCAGAATCTTGAATATTTGGTAATGACTACGGCTTATACCACAGCTTCGACCATCAACAGGTATACTGTCAATCCTGCGCATATTCTGACATATACGAATAAGATGGAAACGGATCTTTACCATGAGCTTCCTGAAATATATTATGACCGGTTCAATGATGTACCTCCTGAGACATATCCGAATACTATACTTGGTGTTACTAATATGACTTTCGCATTCAAGAGCGATGCTGATTTCAGAACAGCATATAATGTAATTGACAGACTTGCAACAGATGAAAAGACGATCGTTCTCAACACTATTTCATGTGACTTGAAGAATGAGGTAGCTGAAGATCGCGAAGTTAGTATAGCATTAACAATGTACTCTATCTTACCGCTTAATGTGGATAGGATACTTGAGGAGGAGACAGGAGAGGTCAAGCCTCTTGAAACTCCTGCTGAATAAAATGCATTTCGGGGAAACCGATAGGTCATATTGGCTTATCGGTTGAACCCGTATAAAAAATAAAAATATTTTAAGGGTTAAATTATTGAGAAAGGGTGGTCTACAGTGAAAGAACTAAAACGGCGCAGACGCATTGACGGTACGGTGCTTATCATGATCCTGACAGTCATGATAGTTCTTATCATAATGCTTGCAGCGACGCTGACTGTTGTAACAACGGCAAACCAGCGTATCTACACTAAGTTTGAAGAAAATCAGGCCTATTATTCGGCGCGTTCGGCGCTGGATATATTCACTGACAAAATGCTTGCAGACAGAGATTATTATGCATATGATGGTTCCAGCATAAGACCGTATTCATACACAAATGATTCAGGCGCAACAGCTACTGCTAATATGAAGCAGGGTCTTGGTGTCCAGGGTGAGTTCTATAAGATCAGATCTCAGGGCATTGAAACTGAAAAGCTGGTAAATACTCCGGGTTCCGGTGTAACATTAGCCGGCGGTGCAACGGCGGCAGAGGCGCTGGGCTTTGTTGAGAACATCAAGGAAGCTGATGGCGTTTTCGGAGGCAGTACTCCCGAGGATAAATTCTTTTCTGTAAGTGATACTGCTGTCAACGATGATACTATTCATCCTTATGATTATATCTTATATAAGGTTTGGCTTCCCGCAATGGGAAACGGATCGGATAACTACGGAAAAATAGTTGACTTTGATCCGCCTCCTCCCGGTAAAACACAAAAGGATCAGCTTGCAACTATCAAGGTTGAGGTTCTTGACCGTGTTTTTAACACAAATCCTACATATAGTACAGTGGATATGATCAACATTGTACAAACCGGAACTGCAGCTGAGCAGCAGGCTCTTAAGGATGCTATAAAAAATGGCGACAGAACCAAGGATCATGTAAGATTAAGGATCACTTCAACAGTTGAATTTATGGGCGTTGAGGGTACTGTTGTTCTTTTGATAGATTCCGACACACCTACAAGAGTTTCATCATCACGTGCTGTAACATCACTCAGTGATATTGACAGAGGTACCAGCTTACACCTTGTAGGCGGCGCAAGCTCTCTTACAGGTACTGTCAGCGCACAAAACGAGGCAATGATAGTAGGCGATGTTTTTACAGCTGGTAATTTTGTAGATGGATCAAATACTCACGTTCATATGATCGAACCGAAAGCTCAGGTAGTTTCACTTGGAAAAGTAGAGTTTACAAATAAAAATCCGGTTGTAAGTGCTGATGGTGTTGTGCTTTATGGATACGATGGAATTTCAACTACACAGAATCAGGATTTTGGCTCTTCTTCCAACAATATAAATATTGTTACTCCCGGATCATTCTCCTGGGGAAGCAATGAACCTAAAATATACGGAAATCTATATGCGGGTACGGTAGATTTTTCGTGGACCGGTACAAATGGAAATGTAAGATTTTTCGGAGAGACATATACTAATAACATAATTTTTAACAGCAACCAGTTAAATATAGATGACGCTAACCTGACGCTCAAATTCCAGAATGATTTTATGTTAGGCGTTATTACAAATCCATTTAATGTATCATCAGGCATGATCGGTGTTGATACAGACTGGGATCATATCGCTGACAGGGTTTTCAGAGTTAGTGGTTCAGGTGCTGAGGATGTTGCATCCGGAGCTAGTTACACATTAATGAATTTCCCTGCAAATCTAACATTCAATACTGCAAACGTTGTCAATGTAGATTATTTTGACGGAACTAACTATACAATGACCCCTGAGATGAAGAAGAAATTTACAGTTCCCGGGTCAAAGCTTGCAGGAGCTGCATTCACAACAAATGAATTTGAGCTTCCTACAATGCAGGATATGTATAAGGATTATTTTGATCCGACAAAGTTCTTTGATGAAGCTTCAAATCCGGGTCATGGCGGAGAATTCAATTTTACCGGCGGCAGCATTGCAGATATGAAAAATGCTACTGATCAGGCTAACAATGGTAATACAACACCCAAGGAAAATCTTCAGGCTTTGTTTGCTTCAGAGATCATGACTTCGGAAGATAAGTACGGCGGTTCGATCCCCGACAGCAGTATTACTTCTCCTGTTGTTATTGAAACAAAGGATGCAGGTGAGACTGAAATTGATGCGTCCATAAATCAGGTCATATCATCAAATGGATACTTGGAATCCGGACATAATTACGGATTGGTAGCAATTGATGCAAGATCAAACAATATCACTATTCAGCTTGGTGACGGTGTAAATATGCCGGTTGCATGGGACGGAAGCAAAGAGTTTAAGTTTGTGGGACAATTCATTATCTATGGCGATAAGAATGTTACCTTCCTTCTTCCCGGCGATCCAACCGGTGCGGAAGTAAAATACAGCTTCGGAAGTACCGCTGACAGTGACAGAGCTGTTATTGCTGACAGCAGGCTTGTAAAAGTAAGCGAGGTAACAGGAAGTGTAAATGGTGCTAACAGCAGTGTAGCGTTAAGTCTTGGCTCCGGTGGTTCATCTCCTGCTCCGAATGTTGATATTCTCGCCGGAGAGAATGCATGTATAAGCCTTGGAACACAGTCATTTGTGACCGGATATATTTATGCTCCTCAATCCGCTTTTGAAATTGCCGGAGGTGCAAACGGTCTTAAGTATAACTTTACTTATTCCGGTAAGACACCATCATCAGGACCTATACCAACATCATTCAATGTTGTAGGAAGCGTTCTGTGTCTCAGATATAAATCCGCACAGTCAGTCGGTGTTTGCTATATAGGCAGAGACGCAGGCGGACCTGATGCCGGTGAGCCTTATCTTGACTGGAAGCCATACCGTTATCAGAGATATTAAGGAGGGATAGACTATGAAAAAAAGTTTCAAAGGTTTTACCCTTATTGAGTGTATGATAGCTCTGGCTATCCTTGGTGTTGCTTCGCTGACAATGGCGCAAATCTATGGCGCTGTTTCGACAAGAAACAAGATGAATCATCTTGTAAATTCGAGCCTTTCAAATCAGATGTCCTATGTTGAAAGATATACGAATTCTCAGGCTGTGCCGATGTATTTCGGCGGCGGAGCAACTTCAACGAAAGACCCGGAAGTAGGAGGAACTACCAAAAAGCCTCCTCATGTAGCTGACCCGAACGGTACTAATCTCCAAAAGCCGCATTTAAAGATCGAAAGTAGTTATAAAGATCTGGGTACGGGTAAGAAAAATCTTTACAGCTACTCTGCTGATATTTATGTCCTCAAGAGCCGTGACAGGTGGGATGATACTCTGGACAGCAGTTCAAGAGACGGAGGTTATACTGAGGGCGACTACAATCTGAGATACAAGTATGTACTCGGACATAAAAACAGTTGATGGGAGGGACGGATATGAAAAAGATCAAAGGTTTTACCCTTCTTGAACTTATTATCGTTATGGCTATCCTGTCCATCCTGATGGTTGCTATAATCCAGCTGTTCAAGCCTATCCGCGAGACATATGTTGACGCTACTCTCTATGAGGCACAGCGTACAACACAAAACGGTATTGTGATGTATGTTTCGGAGTCAGTACGGTTCTCTACCGATCTGGGTTTGTATACAAAGGGTGGAGGCGGCGCCAACAGCGCAGCAGATGCGATAGATAAGTTCGCAGACGCGTACAATACAGCTAATAACTACACCGGTGCGGATGCAACTGCTGTTAAGACAGCTATTCAGAAACAGGCTGAGGTCATCATTATTGATAATACGACCGGTGGCTATGAATTTAACGGCACTAAGTATACCGGAAGAATACTTCGGAGAAAGCTTGATGGCAATACAATTACTGCTGAGCCCGCAGGTGCGGATAACGTCAAGTGGAGGCTTGCATTGGGTTCTGCTTATTACGGTGACAGTTCTTATGATATACGTCTGACGCCTCCGGATAAACATGATGACGGTACAGGTCTTGCTCCGCTTGTGATTGCAGACTGGACAACAGGCTGGACTCCAAACTATGGAATTGAGGTAACAGTTACTTCGCAGGCAGAGAATAAGATGAGAGGCACCTATACTGATGCCAGCGGCAATAAGAAGTACAAATTAGCTACTACAACAAACAATGCTTTGGTGGTTTGTAAAAACCATACATTAGGCGGAATGTTTGAAACAACTTATTACAATCAGTCAAACATCAGCGGACCTAATACAAAGATCTACATTGTTTATCTCAATGACAAAATAACTCCTTAAACAAAAAAATTTCAGGGCGTGTCCCCAAAAAACACGCCCTGAAATATACTCTTTTAATGATATTTTTATTTAATATGGTATTTTCGGAACGGTAAGATAATTGATGTACATATCCATAAGCTTTGTTCCGAAGAATGATGCAGCCGCAAGACCAATAGTAAGAAAGGGACCAAATGCAAAGGCTTTGACCTCCTCGGTCTCATCGTGATCCGCTCTGACCTTCAGGATAAGAGCGTAGACAGCTCCGGTGACTATTGCAATAAACGCGGCTACTACAGCGGCTTTCCAGCCAAGCATGAGACCTCCCGCTGCCATGAGAATGACGTCTCCCATGCCAAATCCGTATACAGGATCTGTTTCTTTGATGGCGGAAAGGTGCTTATCAAGAGCGCTCCTCAGCTTTTTGGCTTCGGCAGAATTGGGATTCATCTTTTTAAGGCGCTTTCTGATTTTCCGTGCGGATTTGTGATCCTCGCTGAGTATAAAGCTGTAGATAAGTGGAGTAAGTACAAATCCGAAAATAAGAAATGGCACGGAAACACTGAAAAGACCGATCAGACCTTCGACAACAGTTAAATTATATCCTCTGGCAAATACGGGGAACAGTGTGCCAAGGACGTGGGTAAGTAAAGCGAGTATAGAAAGATATAACAGAACTCCCACAGTCATTTCGCCGGTGTCGTAGTCCTCGAATCCGATGACGATAAGTCCGGCAATAAAAAGACAGCACATGGCGGGATATACAAATCCGTCAGCGATAACGTCAAATCTGAGAAATGTCAAGACAAACATTATTCCGGTAAGGCTTTCCACAAGGATATATCTTCCGGAGATCTTAGAGCCGCAGGCACGGCATTTTCCCCTGAGGAAAAGCCAGCTGAACACCGGTATAAGATCATACCATTTAATAAATGCTCCGCAGGTCATGCAGTGGGAATTTTTCTTGGTGAGGGATTCTCCCGCAGGAAGCCTGTAGATACATACGTTAAGGAAGCTTCCTATGGTTATACCGAAAAGGAACACCATAATGTGCATTCCTATGTATAAGGGAAGAAGTCCTTCCTCCATATTGGCGAAAGTCATTTAAATCTCTCCTTTGCAGTTAATGTGAAAATATGATACTATTATCTTAACATATATTTTTGAAAATTACAAGCCCCCCGAAAAAAACAAGTCTCCGTCCCATATAAAATCTGCACGAAAATCAGAGCGAAAAATGTGCGCTTTTAGAGTGTTGCAAGTGAATGAAAAGTGTGGTATAATATTATGTGAAGGGGTCATAAAAATGTGAAGACGGTTCTTAATGAGCGGTAACATTGCTTTGAGGCTCTGTAAATATAATTTTGTAGTGTTTGCGGCGTAAGCCGCTGCATATAGAACGGGCTTTGCCGCAGAGAAGTCCGCTGATGTAATTGATCTGCGGAGAAATGAGGCTTTATAATGAAAAATATCCCTATTGGTGAGTATATGGTCAACGAGGGAGTTATTACAGAGGAACAGCTTCAGAATGTTCTCGACAAGAAAAAGGAAGAGAATACTCCCGGTAAATATTTCGGTGACTATGTTATAGAGCTAGGCTATGTTACCGATGTCCAGTTCGGTCAGATACTTGCGAAAAAGCTGAGTGTTCCATTTGTTGACCTCAATGATCCCGAAATGGTCGTAAGCGTTGACGCGGTAAAGAAAATTCCAGAGGCTCTGGCAAAAAAGCATACTATTATAGGTATCAAGATCACCGGTAAACGTCTTACTGTTGCAACACATGACCCGGTAAACTTCTATATCTTTGAGGACATCAAGGTAACTACCGGTATGGACGTCGTTCCTGTTCTTTCCACAAAGGCGGCTATCATCAAGGCTATAGGAAAGAACTACTCCCAGCAGAATACAGCTTCGCTTCTCGACAGCGTTGAGAATCAGTTTACCGATGACGATGCATTCGGCATTGATGCAGAGTCCGCAGAGAGAATCGACAGCGCTCCTATCGTTAAGCTGGCAACTACTATCGTTGAAAACTCCTTCCGTGCGGACGCAACGGATATTCATATTGAGCCCTTTAAGACCTTCACACGTATACGTATCCGTGTAAACGGAGACCTTATTGAGCTCATGAACATTTCAAATGTAGTACATAACTCCCTTGTCACCCGTCTTAAGATCATAAGCGGTATGAATATCGCCGAAAAGCGTATACCTCAGGACGGCCGTTTCACTCAGATCGTTGACGGAACTACTCTTGACGTCCGTGTATCTAACCTTCCGACAGTACACGGCGAAAAGGTCGTTATCCGTATCCTTTCAACAGGTGACGTTGGCGTAAGAAAGATCACAGACCTTGGTATGACCGCTTACAACTACGAGAGATTTGCTTCCATACTGAAAGTACCTCAGGGAGTTGTACTGGTTACAGGACCTACAGGTTCCGGTAAAACAACAACTCTGTACGCTGCCCTTGGTGAGATCGCTAAGCCTCACGTAAACGTTATCACAGTTGAGGACCCTGTGGAAAAAGCCATTGAGGGTATCAATCAGTGTCAGGTAAACGCAAAGGCGGGTATGACCTTCGCCGCAGCGCTCCGTTCTATCCTCCGTCAGGACCCTGACATAGTAATGATCGGTGAGATGCGTGACCAGGAGACTGCCGAGATCGCTATCAGAGCTGCTATCACGGGTCACTTGGTGCTTTCCACGCTTCATACAAACGACGCTCCTTCAACTGTTACACGTCTCGTTGATATGGGTGTTGCGCCTTACATGGTTGCAACTTCACTTATCGGTATCATTGCACAGCGTCTTGTTAAAAAGATCTGTATGGAATGCCGCACTCCGCGTATTTCCACTGACGAAGAGGATGAGCTGATGGGTATAGGCGAGCATATCACTGTATATGACGCCTGCGGATGTCCCAAGTGCAACAATACCGGATATGCAGGACGTACCGCTATCCATGAGATATTGCTGTGTACTCCCGAAATGAGCGCTCTTATCGCAAACGATGCAAAGGTTGACCAGATCTCCAAGCTCTGCCGTGAGCAGGGTACGAAGCTCCTTCGTGACAACGTTTCCGAGCTTGTTCAGGAGGGCAAGACAACTATGGATGAGCTTGTCAGAGTTACATTTGCAGTTTAATATTGTGTACATTATGGCGAACGCCTAAAATATATTCTTGAAAGGAATTGCGAGCTATGGATATTGAAAAGAAACCAATGGAAAAGGTCGTTATAAGTATTGACAAAATTTTGGATGAGGCGCGTGTTCTGGGATGTTCCGACGTTCACTTCACCACAAAAATTTCACCGGTAGTAAGACTTCACGGTTCGCTGAGAAAGCTCAGCTCCTACCCCGAGATGACAGAAGCTGCCATCATGAAGATCTGCGAGCAGATGACCGGCGGCAGAAACCTGGAGAACATCAAGAATAAAGTCGATGCCGACTTTTCCTACGTAACAAGACGCGGATACCGTCACAGAGTTAACGTTTACCACCAGAGAGGAAATACAGCTATTGCTATACGTCTGCTGAGAAACGACATTCCTACTCTTGAGGATCTTGACCTGCCTCCTATTCTCGGAGAGTTTGCTCTTCGTCCCAGAGGACTTATACTTGTAACCGGTCCTACAGGTTCCGGTAAGTCCACAACTCTGGCAGCAATGATCGACTATGTAAATATCAACCGCAGTGCACATATTATTACCGTAGAAGACCCTATCGAGTACGTTCATGAGCACAAGCGCTGTATGCTTAATCAGAGAGAGATCGGCGATGACGTTGAATCCTTCGCCATGTCCCTGAGAGCTGCGCTCCGTGAAGACCCGGACGTTATCCTCGTAGGAGAGATGCGTGACTTCGAGACCATTAACGCCGCTGTAACCGCCGCTGAAACAGGACACCTTGTTATGTCCACACTTCATACCACCTGTGCTTCCGATACCATCAACCGTATCATCGACGTTTTCCCGTCTCATCAGCAGGCACAGATCCGTACACAGCTTGCAACAGTTCTCGTAGGCATCATCGCTCAGACACTTATCCCCAAGGCTGACGGCACCGGACGTGTTGCTGCTCTGGAGATCCTCAACGCTACAGACGCTATCAAGGCTATGATTCGTGATAATAAGGTTCACCTTATCCAGACTGCTATCCAGACCGGACGTAAGGAAGGTATGGTTTGTCTTGATCAGGAGCTTGCACGTCTTGTAAAAGAGGGCGTTATCACAGAAATGCACGCTCGTGAAAAGAGCCTTGACATCAACGAGCTGGAGCGTTACCTCAAGGCTGCTCCCGGCAGATAATCGGCGAGGAATCGTCGCCGCATAATTATGGAAGTTCATGACCGGCACAGAACAGTGTCGGTCATGTTTTAAAAACAGGGAGGCTGCAGTTCGGTACGTACGTGACAGACTGCGGATAATAGTGATAATCACAAAAGTTTTTTCACATTTAACAAATACTATTGTGCAACAGTACAGATGTACATGATTTAGTAAAATTAACAAAAAAAATCTCATATAAATGTTAATTCATACAAATTCACAAAATCAGAGATAAAAATATCATTTTTCTATTGACAAACAGGAAAATACATTATATAATAATTACAGTAAGAGACAGAACCCCGGGTCATAAAGAACCACAGGATAAAAGACCAGCGGGTCAGATGATTCGGATATGC
Organism: Oscillospiraceae bacterium; assembly: GCA_022511485.1. Classification (GTDB taxonomy): domain Bacteria; phylum Bacillota; class Clostridia; order Oscillospirales; family Ruminococcaceae; genus RGIG8773. The sequence goes on from JAFLUJ010000075.1 coordinate 10,376, forward strand.
AGACTGTAACTTACTTGGTTAGGAGGGAGTCCAATGAATTTAAATGATTCCGGATGTACCAATTCCAACCGGAAGCTCAAAGGTTTTACTTTGATTGAAATGATAGTCGTTATTGCGATTATCGCCATACTTTCCTCAATGATGTCTATTGTTCTTAGGGGATTCAGGCGGGATGCATTAATTGAGACGCAAAATGACAAAGCGAGAATGGTATATACTGCATTTCAGGATGTTCTTATTAACTGTGAGATCAAGCAGGATGTGACAATGTTTGATGTGCGCGAAGAGCTGGCTAATCCTGCTATTAGCGCAACAGGAGCGGTGTTATTTTTCAGAGTTTCTGATACATCAATTGACGGCAAAGCAAATGTAAACAGAAGTACCGGTATCGGTGATGAGATACACATTATGACTTCGTATTCCGCAGCTGTTCCGAATGGTGGTATAGGCGGACAGCCGAATATTGCCTCAGGAAGTGTGTGGGCAAAGGGTACGACACAGAATGTAGGCGGTCATTCAGGATATAACAACTATTCCAAAGACCGCAATGGTGCTCTTGACGGGGGTGCTACTCTTTGGGATAAATGGAATACCGCAGTTGCGGGACGTATTGACCCAACGATGGAAGGTACTTATGTTGTAATGCTTGATCTGGTGAATTATGAAGTCAGATCAGTAATATGCCGCAACCTTGTGGATGGTAAGGATCCTAAGACAGGTCTGTACGATCCAAGTGAGGTTGGACCTAATGGTATTAATCTTAATCAGTATGCTCAGGAAGCAGATAATGTTACACCTATAGGTGGTTCTCCTATTACACTCCCATGTAGAGCATATTTTATTAAGAACAAAGCAGCAGAAAATAAAGCTGCAGAGCGCGGTGTTTATATCGGGTGCTATCCGTTTTCTGAGGATGTATATTCAGCAGTGAATGGTGTACCTAATGTTTAATTTATTTTCGGAAAAGTGCTTCACAGTTTTGTGTTGTGACGCTTTTTAATAAAAAATATTTTAAAGAGGAGGAATTTCTAATGAGAAATTCAAAGGTTAAGGGCTTTACACTTATTGAGCTCATCGTTGTTATCGCAATCATTGGTGTTCTTGCTGCTATCCTCGTACCTTCTATGATTGGTTACCTGAGAAATGCAAGAATTTCCGCAGCTAACGCTGATGCTAAGCTTGTAAACACAGCTGTTGCTACAGCTCTTACACAGGCTAACGCTGCTGGATGCACATC
>JAFLUJ010000007.1 GCA_022511485.1 Oscillospiraceae bacterium
CCAGCTCGCGGGGTCGAGGGGCAGAGCCCTCGCCGCCCTCCGCAGAGGGCGGAACGCCTTAACTTTTAAGCGCTCCGCAAGGGGTGAATTGAAAACAGTCCAGTGGACTGTTTTCAAGAGGGGACGCCCTGCAAGAGAGGGCGTCCCCTAAGAAACGGAGGTTTTTGAAATGGGTTTTGACCGTATAAGAATAAAAAGCAACGCCAGACTGTTCTACAAAAACAACACCGGAACGTCCATATGCGCATTGCTGATCTATCTGGGCATTTCCTTAGGAGCTACCATAGCTTTATATATGATAGGTATGGTATTCGGCATTTTTTCGGCTCTGACCACAACAAGCACAGGAGCGACAGGCTCGTTGGGAGAAAGAGCATCAACAGCGTTTATGATGTTTACCTATGCCTTTTCCTTTGTAATTTCAATAGGTCTCATGCCCCTTGCCATGGGACTTATGGACTGGTTCAGACGGACTATCTACGAAAAGATCTCTCTGTCGGAAATGTTCTGTCTTTACAGGGACGGACGTTTCTGGGGTGCTGTGGGGACAACGCTTCTTATGTCGCTGTTTATCTATTTGTGGAGCCTGCTGTTTGTTATTCCCGGTCTGATAAAGGTGTACAGCTATTCTCAGGCAATGTTTATCAAGGCGGAGAATCCCAATATCCCCGCTTCAAGAGCGATAGAGCTGAGCAAAATAATGATGGAGGGGCACAAGTGGGATCTTTTCATCCTCCATTGCAGCTTTATCGGCTGGGGGATACTTTCCGCGCTTACATACAATATTCTTGGTATCGTTTATGTTTTCCCCTATTTTTATGCCTCCCTTGCCTTTGCCTATGAGGAGATAAAAGCGGACGCGGCTTCCAGAAATCTCATCGACATCAGGGAGATCAACCCGGACTTCGTACAATATGATAATATGGTATGATCTGTAAAATTTCAGCTTTGTCAACACGTCCTGACAATATGTTCCAGACAACTTGCACTGATCGATAGTCGTACATAATTTTAACAGTTTGTATAAAAATACAAAGGCTGTTCCTATGGTATATTTTGCTTTTGTGGAGTAAATTTTGTACAATATTGCCAAAAAACACCCGTTGTCTATGGCAAATATTTGTAACGGCGCGTGTTTTTTTGTGAGCTTTAGGAAAAATTAATAGAATTACCGTTAAAATTTTTACAAAGATTTTAGTATAAATTTTGCGCTTGCCCTTGCTTTTTTTCCTAAAATGTAATATACTTATATTAAATAACGGGTGTAGTGTTTCTTAAAATATATTGCCGTTAAAGATGTACAGTCTTGCGGCAGCAACTGGTATTTATAGAAAATTATGCAGAAAGGATCGGTGCTTTATGGGTCTTTTTGACAACGGCGCGCATATTCTTGCAGAACAGGCGCTTGACGCTACATGGTACAAGCAGAGGGTCATAAACCATAACATAGCTAATGTGGATACTCCTGATTTTAAGGCGAAAACTGTTGATTTTGCATTTATCCTTAAGGAGGAAAAATGTAAGTGCAAGTACCATTCGGCACTGCATGATACATATCATTCATTACATTCATCGGATGATGAGAGCAATGATCCGCTGAAGCTTTCGGTCATCACTACTTATGAGACCAATACAAACCAGATACTTGACGGAAACAATGTTGACATGGAAAAAGAACAGCTGGCTCTTGCAGACGCACAGTATCAGTACGGTGCGCTCATTGACTATGTGAACAATAACTATGCTATGATAAGGAAGGCTATTTCCAAGGGTTAATATAACGACCTGTTGGCAGTAAGCCGGATATGAATTTATGAAAGGACGGTCGCTATGGCTTTTTTGACCTCGCTTGATATTGGCGGTTCGGCGCTTTCGGCGCAGAGGCTGAGAATGGATGTCATTCAGCAGAACATCTCCATGCAGGGGACATATAATACTTCCAGGGGTGCAGATCCCTACTGCCGTCAGCTGACAGTTTTTGCTGAAAAGAAGATATTCAGCGATGTATTGGATAAATACGTTCAGATGTCCAATATGGATGAGCCTGCTCAGAAGTACAGAAAAGGTACATATTATCTGAGCCATCCCAACAAGTATAAGAGCGCAGGCGTTATGGCTGTTGAGGTAATTGATGACGATGCGCCTTTCGTTCCTGTTTACGATCCGGACAATCCCCTTGCTGACGATGAGGGCTACATTTACCAGACCAATGTCAGCAACACCAAGGAGCAGATCGACCTTATGGCGGCGCAGCGCTCCTACGAGGCAAATATTTCAGCGGTCCGGGCGGTACAGTCCATGTACTCCAAGGCCATGAGCCTGACCGGCAAATAAACCGCATGACGTGCAGTCGGTCTGTATATAATTAAATAGTCATAATAAAAATTCTTGTAAAGGAAGTCTTTGATATGTTTATTGTACCTATCAGCAGCTCTATAAGACCTGTTGAATCCTATTTTGACAACGATGCAGCTGCTGCGGCAGTTTCAGACAGCACTGACAGACCCCAGTTCTCCGATGTGTTTAAGGAGATCTTCACAGAAGTCCAGGAAACACAGCGTGTTGTTCAGGAAGATTCTGTAAAGCTCACTCTCGGAGAGATCGACGACTTACATACTATTTATAATAACATGACAAAGGCTGCTGTTGCAGTAGACACATTCGTCGCTGTTAAGGATGCAGCTATAAACGCATACGACAGGATACTCCAGATCTCCATGTAAGCTGATAAGCTTACAGCAAAGGGGATATGCAGTGTCTTGCTTTGCTGCGTCCTGCGGCAGAGCGTTCAGATGCATATCAAGCGATTCGCGCGGAGGCTTCATATCGTTTCCTGCGCGGAGTTGTAAAGAAAAATTGTACGTATTTTAAAAGAAAGGGATCATAGGACAATGAATGAGCAGGTTCAGAAGCTCGTTAAAACGTTTACCCAGTTCTGGGAAGCGCAGGAGAAAAAAAGAAAAATACTTTATATTTCACTGGTAGCAGCTATTATCCTGATCGCTGTTGTTGCCACGATAATACTCAACAGAAAGGAGTATGTGGTTCTCTACGAAAATCTGGAGATCACTGAGGCTTCTGAAATGGTTGCCCTCATTGAGGACATGGGCTACAGTGCCAATCTTTCCGGCGGAACTATTTCTGTTCTGCGGGGCACTGAAAACGCGATAACCATGCAGCTTGCTATGCAGAAATATCCTAAGAGCGGTCAGAACTATCCCCTTACCACTGCGGCAGCGGATCTGTTCTCCACTCAGCAGGAGTTAAGAGAGTATGCAAGAATAGACCTGGAAAACAGGCTCAGCGCACTTATCGCCTCAATGGAAAATATCGGTGACGCTGTTGTAACTCTTGCTATACCTCAGCAGAAAAACACAGTTATCACAGCTAACAAGGAATATCCTACTGCTTCGGTAGTTGTTTATCTGGACGGTATTGACAAGCTCTCAAACGACCAGATCACCGGTATCACTAATGTTGTTAAAGATTCTGTTACAGGTCTTGTAGCCGAAAATGTTTCCATTGTGGACGGATTGGGTATAGCTCAGCTCTGGGAGGACGAGGAAGGCAAGTATAAAGATATTATCCGTGATGAGACCAGAAAGCTTGGACTTAAAAGAAATATCGAAAATGAGATCAGGGACAAAATAGTTGCACTGCTTATCCCTGCTTACGGTGAGGGCGGAGCAAATGTTGCAGTAAATGCAGTTCTGAACTTTGACACCATGGTAAGCGAAACTACAAACTACATACCTGTGGAGAATACTAATACAGGTGTTCTCCAGCATGCAGACGGTAAGGACGCCTGGGGAAACAACGTAGTTGACGGCGGCGTCGTGGGCGTTGAGTACAATGCGGACGATACATATCCTACCGGAGATGTGAACGGAGACAGCGACTGGGGAGAGAACTCCTTCTCAAACACTTATCTGGTCAGCACATATAAGGAGCAGATGGAGAAAGATGGCTATAAGCTTGAAGATCTTACCATTTCTGCGGTCGTTTATACTGACTATCTTTCTGAGGATACACGTCTTGGACTTGTAAATGCTGTAGCAAGAGCAGGAGGAATAGTTACTAACGTTCCTGATGATTTCGTTTCAGTCATAGCCCTGCCTAAGTATGTTGATCCTAACGACGTTGAAGTTGAACAGCCTACATACCTGTTCGGTCTTACATTTGATCAGCTCGTTCTTGTTGGCGCTATCGTTATTATACTTATTCTGGTCATCCTTATCGCTCTTGCGATCGTGTCCGGAAATGCAAAGAAAAAGAGAAAAGCTTTCGAGCAGCAGATCATGGAAACAAGCGGTCTTGCTCTTGCCGACGGCGAAGAGCCGGTGGATATGTTCATACTTACCGATTCGGAGGATGTTGGCATGATGCCCAGTCTTTCCGACGACGAGGTCGAGACCAAGGAAGTGGTCATCAGAAGAGAGATCGGCGAGTTTGCACAGAACAGTCCGGAGATCGTCGCTCAGCTGCTTAAAAACTGGATCAAGAATGAGGAGGAATAACTATGCCGGATATTGAAGAAAATGGCGAATTTAATTCGTTGCAGAAGGCAGCAATAGTAGTTACCTCCATTGGTGCGGATAAAGCTTCCGAGGTTTACAAGCGGCTCAGTGAGGACGATGTTGAAAAGCTTACATATGAAGTAGCAAGTCTTCCGTTTATTGATATAAATCAGGTTGACGCCGTACTCAATGAGTTCTATGAGCTCTGCCTGACACAAAAGGTCATTACCGAAGGCGGTCTGGATTATGCAAGGACAGTGCTTGAAAAGGCTTACGGTCCTGAAATGGCAAAGGTACTTATGGATAAGGTCGCTAAGACCATGCAGTCCAAGTCCTTCGAGTTTATCAAAAAGTCAGACTACAAGAATATTCTTGCTATCATTCAGAACGAGCACCCCCAGACAATTGCTCTGGTGCTCTCATATGTAACCTCGGAACAGGCTTCACACGTTCTTCAGGAGCTTCCTAAGGAAAAGCGCGTTGAGGTCGTTGAGAGGATCGCCAAGATGGAATCCGCTTCTCCGGATACCGTCAAGGCTATAGAATCCACTCTGGAGAGAAAATTCGCGGCAGTTGTTTCCATGGATCTCACCGAGGTCGGCGGTATCAACTACGTGGCGGACGTTCTCAACAAGGTCGACCGCGGAACAGAAAAGTTCATCTTCGACGAGCTGTCTGCGAGAGATCCTTCACTGGTGGACGAGATCAAAAAGAAAATGTTCGTTTTCGAGGACATCCTTTCCCTGGATTCCATGTCCATACAGCGTTTTATCAGAGACGTGGAAACAAAGGATCTGGCTGTCGCTATCAAAGGCTCGAACGCCGAAGTCGCAGCAACCCTTTATGCGAATATGCCGCAGAGAATGCAGGAGTCTATTCAGCAGGAGATCGAATACCTCCACAACGTGCGTATGCGTGATGTTGATGAGGCTCAGCAGAGGATCGTTGGTATCATTCGTCATCTGGAGGAAGAAGGCGAGCTTGTAATCGGCAAGGGCGGAGAGGACGAGATAATTGCTTAAGATCGTCAGGGGCTTTAACCCGATGTATGGAATGGGCACGCCTGTATCCATTGACAATACGGTAAATTTGCCGGTCGTTGAGGATGAGGAAACAGGAGAGACGCTCACCGAAGAGGATATACGTTTAAAAGAGCATCTGAAGGAAGAAGAGGAACGCGCTAAGGAAGCTGAACGCAAATATGAAATGGAACGCCGTATCAATGAAGAGGCGGAAGCAAAGCTCAAGCAGTTTCTTGTAAGACGTAACGATGCTCTTGAAAAGGAACGCAAAGAGATCATTGACGCAGCAAAAAAAGAGGCAAGCGCTCTGACGGCAGACGCTAAAACAACCACCATGTCCGTCATAAAAAAAGCGGAATCCGAGTGCATAAAGCTCAGGGAGGAAGCTCGCAGAGAGGGACATGATCAGGGCTATGCTGAGGGCAGAACAGAATCGCTGGATAAATATAAAAAGTATATTGATGCAGCGGGAAAGCTCCTTTCGGAGATAAATTCCCGAAAGGAAGCCTACTATATTTCAAACGAAGAGGAAATGCGGGAGACCGTTTTTGAACTGGTGCGCAAGGTGATCGGGGTAGAGCTTAAGGCAAACCCTCAGGTCCTTGACGGCATTATCGGAGAGGCAGCTAAGAACTTCCGTAATTCTGATTACATAAAAATTACATTACCCGATGACGAAATTTCCGAACGTTATGTTACCGACAGAAGTCTTATGAGAGAAATAATTCCCTACATACCTGAGATCGAGATCGAATTTGACGACGAAGCCGAAGAAGGTACTGTCATCATTGATAACGGCTCTGAGATCGTTGACGCGGGAATACCCACTCAGCTTGATTTCCTTAAAGAGATCCTCCGGAACACCCGGGGCGAAGCTACTGAGGACGAGGTCAATTTCATGGAGGAGATCAAGGGACGCGCTCACAGACGCAAGTCCATAACCATTTCCGCAGATGATGACCTGCCTCCTGCTGCAAGGGCAGTTGAGGAAGAGACAGCTATGGCAGATACAATGGAAGCAGCAGCAGAGATGGCTCAGGCTGTTGAAAAGGCGGCAAAGATTACAAGGGCAGCCGAAGCAGCAGATATGGCAGAGGCAGCGGAGACAGCGGCTGAGATAGCAGAGACGATTGAAGCGGCAGCTGAGATGGCACGGGCTGTTGAAACGGAAGAGGATATGACAGAGGCGGCAGAAGCGGCAGCTGAGATAGCAGAGGCTGTGGAAGCAGCGGCAGAGATGACAGAAGCAGTGGAAGCAGCAAGGAAGGTCAGGAGAGACGCAGCCGCGGCAGAAATGGCAGATGCGGTCAAGGCAGAGGTCGAGATGGCAGAAGCTCTTGAAGCAGCAGCAGAGATGGCAAGTGCGGTCGAAGCGGCAGCAATGACAGGTGCGACGGCAGCGGTGACAAGTGCGGCAGAGGCGACAGAGGCGACAGGGGCGACAGAGGCGACAGGGGCGACAGAGGCGACAGGGGCGACAGAAAAGGCAAGTGCAGCGAAAGCGGTGACAGAAACTGCAAGTACGCCGGAAGCGGCGGCGATGACAGGTGTGGTCAAGGCAGGTGCGGCGGCAGAAAAGGCAGAAGCTGCGAAAACGGTGGCAGAGATGGCGGGTATGCCGGAAGCTGTGGCAGGTATAGCAGATGCGGCATCGATGGCGGAATCGCTTGGAGCAGCGGCAGAGATGGCAAGTGTGCTCGAAGCTTTGTCAGATATGGCAGATACGGCGTCTATGGCAGAAGCGCTTGAAGCAGCTGCGGCGATGGCAGATGCGGCAGAAGCGGCGGTCGGAGCGGCAGGTGCAGAAGATGTTAAGCCGGATGCAAAGCCAAAGCGAAGGAACTCCGGCGGCAGAAAGAAAGCGGCGGAGACGGCAGTTGAAGTCACACCGGAGCCGGCAGCAGCTGAATCGGAGCTGACAGCAGACATGGATGCGGCAGAGGCTGCGGCATTGGCAGAGGCAATGGCATTTATGGAATCTGCGGCTGAGGGACTTGCAGAGCCTGAGACGGCAGCAGCGGTGGAGGCAGCAATGGAGGCGGAGATCGCAGCTGATATGGATGATGAATTAGCCAAAGCGATGGAGTTTGTAGGATCTGCGGCTGATGGTCTGACAGAGGCTGAGGCAGCAGCAGGAATATCCGGAATGACAGAAACAGCAGAACAGCTTATGATGGAGTGACAGAAGGGGTTCTCTAAAAATCGGGACGTGAGGAAATTTTCGTACATGACATATATCAGATGCAAGGCGTCAAACCGCAGTAATACTCGATGTATTGCAAGGTTTGACAACGCAGCAGATGATATATGGAATAGAAAATTTGCCACGAAGGAGGTTTTTAGAGGTTCCCAGAGGATCAATTAATAGTGGATACCGCCTTCGGGCGTTATCATATAAATTTGGAGAAGGCGTATGAATTTTGCTGCCGTAAGGAACGCCGCCAGACAGGCGGATCTGTTCCGGTATCAGGGTAAAATCGAAAAGATCATCGGAATGACCATCGAGGCATCCGGTCCGGAAGCGAATATCGGCGATGTGTGCCGGATATACCGCAAGGGCGAAGGCGGCAGAGGTTCAACTGCTTTTATCTACGGTGAAGTCGTAGGATTCAATAACGGAAAGGTTATGCTCATGCCTTATACCGACACGGAGGGCATAGGTCCGGGGTCTATTGTGGACAATACGGGCAGACAGCTCCAGGTGGACGTGGGCGATGAGCTTATCGGACGTATTATCAACGCTATCGGTCAGCCGATCGACGGCAAGGGAGAAATACAGACCACAGACCGTTATTCTATTGCCGGAGAGCCGGTCAATCCTTTGACAAGACCGCGTATTGACGAGATCATTCCGTTCGGAGTGAAAGCTATTGACGGATTGCTGACAATAGGCAGAGGTCAGCGTATGGGGATCTTCGCAGGTTCCGGTGTAGGTAAATCCACACTTCTGGGAATGATCGCAAGAGAAGTTCAGGCGGACATCAATGTTATCGCTCTCGTTGGTGAGCGTGGACGTGAGGTTCTGGAATTTATCGAGCGTGACCTGGGTGAAAAGGGTATGGCACGGTCGGTGCTGGTAGTTGCTACCTCCGATCAGCCTGCTATGATGCGAAACCGGTGTCCCATGACGGCAACTGCCATTGCGGAGTACTTCAAGGATCAGGGTAAGAACGTCCTGCTTATGATGGACTCCCTTACAAGATTTGCTATGGCGCAGCGTGAGATCGGTCTTGCTGTGGGCGAAGCTCCTATCGCAAGAGGATACACTCCTTCGATTTATACGGCGATGCCCAAGCTCCTTGAAAGAGCCGGCAACTTTGAAAATGGCTCTATCACAGGAATTTACACAGTCCTCGTTGAAGGTGACGACACTAACGAGCCTATCTCCGATACGGTGAGAGGTATTATTGACGGACATATCATTCTTTCAAGAAAGGTTGCGGCAAGGAATCATTATCCCGCTATTGAGGTACTTGATTCGGTTTCCCGTCTTATGGCGGAGATCGCGGATAAATCCCAGCGTGACGCAGCTTCAAAAATGAGAAATCTACTTTCTGTTTATTATGCCAACTACGACCTTGTTTCCATAGGCGCTTACAAAAAGGGTACAAATCCCGCGCTGGACGAGGCTCTCAGGAAGATCGACAGGATAAACGGATTTTTACAGCAGGCTACTGATGAAGCATTCTCCTACGAACAAACGGTGGAGATGATGAAGGCGGCTATTAAGTAGAGCTTATTCACATGGGTCATACACTGTGTGAACAGGTTCTGATGGAGGTTTACGCTTGAAACGGTTTGAGTTTTCTTTGAACAAGCTTATGGGCTATAAGCAACAGGTTCTGGACAGAGAAAAGAACGACCTTGCACATCTTCGGAGACAGCAGCAGCAGTATATCGACGAAAAAAGAGCTCTGGAGGAAGCATTAAGACGCTCCAATAAAGAGTTCCTTGAAAGATCCGCGGCAGGAATGACTATCATGCAGGTAACTACCTTCAAGGGCTATCACAGCTCCCTGTCGGCTCAGATAAAAGAGCTGGAGGCTTCCATTGCAAAAATGGAGGACAGGGTACAGCGACAGCTGAATGTAGTTATCGAAGCTACAAAAGAGGTATCCTCCCTTGAAAAGCTTGAAAGCAAGCAGCTTGAAGAGTACAACTTCAAGGCTGCCAAGGCTGAGGAGCAGTTCATCGAGGAGTATGTTACCAATGCTTCTTACAGAGCAGTATAAAAACGGTTTAAGATACCAAATGGTATTTTAAATAAATATTTTTATGGAAAGGAGGAGATGGCGATGGATTTTACGCTTAATCTGCAAACTGCGGCAGCTTTTCTTGGCGCGGCGGCAGGTGCGGCAGGCGGAGATCCTATGGCTGTGGCTGGGGACGGTGCGAGCTTTTCCGAGATCCTTTCTCAGGCAAGCGATGCGGCTCAGGCAGATGAGGTTGTCGATCAGAGTGCAGCTTCCGGAGAGGATGCCGGTACAGGCGATGTGGTTCAGAAAGAGGACACTGTTACTGACGAGAACGGTTTTGTCTATGTTCCGAGGACACCTGCTGAGGACATAATAAAGCTCATTGAGAATATGGATGACGGCATCAAAAAGGGTATGAGGCTTCTTCTGAACACAATGATAAAGGCTCTTATGGGTGACAGCAGCAAGGACAAGAAGACCGATCTTTTCTCAATGTTCTACGGCGGAAGCGGAGACGGACTTTTTGATGATGACACGTTCCTTCTGGGAACAGAGCTCATGTATCAGTTCGGCAATGCAATGGATCTTGAGTTTGAGGATATGGACGACGTCACAGATCTTCTTGACCGGCTCCTGAACGGAATTTACGGCAAGGACGATGATGACGAGACAGACGAGAACACTGCGGCGGATATTCTGGCTGCTATGCTCAGTCCGGATACTCAGGAAGAGATCGTTATGATAGTTGAATCCGAGCAGGAACTTGCGCCGGCTGAAATTTCCGCGAAGCTTTTCAGGCTTCCGAAGGAGATAGTAGTTGAGATGAAGCCCGAGGACGTTCCCAAAATGGAGAAGCTTTACGAGGACTTCAGGGCAGAGCTCAGATTTAAGCCTGCTGAGGAAAAGGATACCGGAATTGACATCCGTAATCTTATGGGAGCTGACAGATCGGCATTAAAGCTCAACGATGCAGCAGATCAGATCAGATCTATCGGCGGTGATACGGCTGTTCAGGCAGAGCTTGCAGCAGCGGTCCATAATGTTGTTCCCGAGGGTAATACCGAGGTCACAGCTACAGAGATCGACATTGCTACAGCAAGATCTGTGGAAAACCAGATCGTAGAGCGTATTTCCGAAAAGCTCTTTGACATGAAGGGCGACAACGAGACAGAAGAACTGGTAATGGTTCTTAAGCCGGAAAATCTCGGACAGGTGGCTGTTAAGCTGGTAAAGGAAAACGGCGCACTTTCAGTTGTGCTTTCCGCTCAGTACAGTGAGGTGGGCAAGCTTATGGCAGATCGTGCAGCAGCCCTCAGTGACAGTCTGTCGAACAGAAATGTTGAGGTAAAAGACATTGAAGTAGTTGATCCCGGAAGCGCAGCAGAACAGATGGGTCTGAATTTCACAAATCAGGGTTTCAGCTTCGGACGCGGTCAGGAGTATTCCTCTGATGAGGAGAAAAACAGCTACAGCGGCATTGACGAGATCGACGAGATCACAGAGACAGAACCCGAAATAAGAATTATAAGGGAGGCAGGATCATGGCAAACAACGGCATAAGTGATTACATGACAGCGTCTAACCGTGTTTACAGCAAGTATACCAACAAATACTATGACACGGAGGACTATGGCGATTCAGCTGACAGAAACTATATTGACTTTGACGGCTATCTTAAGCTTCTTGTTGCACAGATGAGCAATCAGGACTTCAACGATCCTATGAGCGATTCCGAAATGCTTCAGCAGATGGCTCAGTACTCAATGCTTGAAGGTATCAAGAACATGACCCAGCAGAACAACATCAGCTATGCAAGCTCACTTGTAGGAAAGGTCGTTACAGTTTGTGAGAACGGAATGTATCTGACAGGTAAAATTGATTCCGTTACCATTTACAATGGCGAACCATGGATCATTATCAACGGCAACGCTTTCAAGAGCAGTAAGGTTACTGATATTGTTGATGAAAAATCCTTTGAAGAGCTTAAAGCTTTTCTTGGCAAGACTGTTGATGCAACTCAGGACGGCGTGACCGTAAGAGGAGTAGTTCAGAATATTCTGTTTATCGGCGGCGAAGGCTATCTGTCCGTAAACGGCAATATTTACTATGCAAGCGAAGTCAAGATCGTTGATGATGAAGACCTTGAAAACGGCGAAAGCGGCGAAGGCGATGAAAACGTCGGCGGCGTTGAAGGCGGCGAAGGTGTTGAAGGTGGCGAAGGTGTTGAAGGCGGCGAAGGCAGCGAGGGTCTTGAGGACGAAGAGACTATCGACGGCGATAAAGTCGTAGATAACGATGAAACACTGGTAACCGATCCGGATAACGGAAATGAGACTGACACTGAGAATATTTCCGTCCAGACAACTCAGATGCAGTACGTTAATCCTGTTTCTTTCAAAGCACAGTCTCTGGCTGACATCCTTATCAAGGAGATCGACAAGGTGAATCCGGCTATGGACGTGGAGGAAAAGGACGACGAGGAAGCGATGTACGATCAGTACCTTGTTGAGACTGCTTATGTGAATGTTCAGGATTATTCCGCAGGTATTTTTGCAGACACATATACTCTGGCATCCGAAAAATATTTTGCGTCTGACAACTCAGGCGAAAGCAAAATTGTCGGCAGAACAGAGGGTACAAGCGGAACAGAAAACAACTTACTGGATGAAAACACATCATACAATGTTTCAAACCGCAGCACATCGGAATTTATTGATACTTCCGCAGCAGACAGATATAACTCCTACCTGAAAGCTTATTCAGCAAGAAGAGGCTATACACAGGGTGTTACAACTGAAAAGGGAATTACAACATCTGATGGTGTTCCTCACAGAATTTCCGTTGAGGCTTATCCCGAGGAAGCTGCTCTGGCAGATGCTCTCGGAACAAGAATGTATGATATTCGCTTTATCCACAATACTGCTATCACATCAAGAATAAAGACAGGTGAGATCATCGGTCATTCAACAAGCGGAAGACCTGTCACCGAGATAGGCTACAGCGGTGTTGGTCAGCTTGGAGAGGTGGTTACCTTTGCAGACGGCAAACAGCGTGTTGAGATCCTGCTGAAGGACGGAAGATCATGCTGGCTCTATACATCGGGAGACTATACACTTGATGAGATCTGCGATCCCACAGCACCACCGCGTTCATTGATCGATCTTACACCTCAGGAAGCAGCTATAAGATTCTATTCAAGACCTTTCGGAGATGTGGATAGTAAAGTTGCAAAAGCTATGGGTCTGAATTATTGATCCGACAATAAAAATATTTTGAAAGGAAATCGGTGCCGACTATGTTAATAAACGAATATGTAAGACTGCGTAATGTGTCGGTATCAACAGGCAACGCGGCTGTTACGCCTGAAAATAAGGCTGTCAGCCCGGGTCAAAGCGATTTCGCTAAAGAGCTGCAAAGCCAGCTTGAAGCGCTTAACCAAAGCAGCGGCGTCCAGTTTTCCAAGCACGCTATGGACAGGATCTCCGAAAGGAATATCGACCTTAGCGAGGATAACAGACTGGACAGACTGAACAGAGCGGTCACGCTCGCAGGCGAAAAAGGCTCTGACGACGCGCTTGTGATGATCGACTCAACTGCATTTCTCGTCAGCATAAAAAATAATAAGGTAATTACCACACTTACTGCGGACGATATGCAGGGAAATATTTTCACAAACATTGATTCAACAGTCATTATGTAATTAAGATCAGGCTGACAATAATACGATCGGACCGAAAGGAGATCGTTCCGTCCTGACCGACTGACGGACGGAATACCGGTCATGTCAAGCTTATACCGGTTAAATGTCAGCAAAAAATTATTTGAAGGAGAGCTTGAATTAAATGGTTAGATCACTTTATTCCGGAGTTTCCGGACTTACAACTCACCAGACAAGAATGGACGTTATCGGTAACAATATCGCTAACGTTAATACCTATGGATTTAAGGCTTCCAGAGTAACCTTCCGTGATATTTACTATCAGACATCTATCAAGGCTACAGCCGGTAATGTTACATTCGGCGGTAACAACGCTGCTCAGGTAGGTTACGGCGTACAGCTGGGTTCTATCGACAAGGATATGAGCCAGTCCAGCGGACAGAACACAGGTAAGCTTTTCGATCTGATGCTTGACGGTGACGGAATGTTTATGACAGCTACATACAGCAGTCTTAACCTTTCCTCCGACAAGTCCGCATCAACGGTTAAGTTTACCAGAATGGGTATGTTCACAATAGACAGCTACGGAAACCTTGCTTCCAGCAACAACGTTCTGCTTGTAGGTTCAAGAAACTCTCTGGCAGGTCTCCATAACACAGGAGATATGAGCGCTAACTACCTTAACGATGTTGAGATAATCGACAGAAGCGGTGACGGTGTCATCAGCTCTGAGGACGTTACTTTCAGAAACGTTATCAACCTTAATGAGCTTATTCAGACAGCTTATAATATCTTCACAGATGATTACGGTTATATGTACGGCTATCACTGGGATGACTGGACAAATGCTGCTGGTCAGGCTCAGCAGGGTATTATTTCAACATACCCCCCCGGAACAGCTAATTCACCTGTTGTATATGACCTCGCCAGATTCGGCGGCACTGCACAGCAGCTTATAGATGCTGCTAACGCATCAGATAATCCTACTGAGTTCCTCAAGCAGTATATTGATGTTCATGATACACTTGAAAATCTTAATATGGAAGGTGCGACAGCCGGAGTACCGACCGGTGCGCCATTCAGATATTACTGTGATGAGACCGGAAGCGAAGTATATGACGCTACACAGGCAACAAAGACTGAAATAAATTACACAACACAATATACTGCTTTGTATAATGCCAGAAACGATGCAACAGCTCTTGAGACTGCCAGAAATGCTCTTAAGGGACTTGGCGGACTTATCGGTGAGGTAACTTATGGTAAGATCCAGGGCTGTGATGTTGCTCGTGACGGTGTTATCACAGTTACATATAACGGTGAGATGAAGGCTATTGCAAGAATCGAGGTCGCTGTATTTGATAACTATGACGGTCTCCTCGAAGACGGTGATACTACCTTTACCGACAGCGTTGCTTCCGGAAGAGCAAAGATCATGAAGGCAGCTGACCTTCCTGAAACAAGAATTTCCAGCGGTAAGCTCGAAATGTCAAACGTAAACCTTGCACAGGAGTTCTCTGATATGATCGTTACACAGAGAGGCTTCCAGGCTAACGCAAGAATCATCACTACATCCGACTCCATGCTTGAGGAGCTTGTAAACCTCAAGAGATAACTAATTACAGTGTGCAGTGATGTTTTGGCGGGCATTGCTGTATGAGACACACATCCCTCATTTAAAATTATTTAATAGTATCTGCGGAGCGCCCGGGCAGACAGCTATATAAATGGCTCAGCCTTTGCTCCGCGGTGCTGTTATTGAGATGAATATACGCCAAGTAGAATTTTAGAATTATATACCGAAAGGAAAAAGTTATGATCAAGCTGACAAGGATCAACGGAACAGTTCTTCTTATTAATGAAAGCTTTATAGAAGCGGCGGAGGAAGCTCCCGATACTGTTCTTACAATGCAGAACGGACACAGATACCTCGTAAAAGAGACCGTGGACGAGATCATAGAGCTGTCAGAACAGTTCAGACGAGAGTGTTATCCGACTATTGCCGGGACGTGAATATTCGGCGGTATATCCGCCTTATATAGATAGATAATATTTTTACCGGAGGACGTTTTTATGAATATTTCAGGTATTATAGGATTGGTTCTTGCCTTTGGACTTATCATCTGGGGAATCATGAGCGGCGGTGAGCTCAGCGGATTTATCGATCCCGCTTCCATCGCTATCGTTGTGGGCGGTACCATCGGTGCGCTTATCTTCAACTACCCGGTGTCTGTACTGACCAAGATCCCTAAAATGCTTAAGGTGGCATTTCTGCCTCCTAAGTTTGATCCGGACAAGTACATAAGTCAGATGGTAGAGCACTGTAAAACAGCACGTATGAAGGGTATCCTGGCTCTTGAAGAGGCGGCTAATGCCTGTCCCGACCCATTTATGAAGACCTCCCTTATGCTTATCGTTGACGCCAACGAATCGGAAAAAGTAAAGAGTATGCTTGATGACTCCATCAATTTCGTATGTGAGCGTCACGAGAGCAACTACGCTCTCTGGGCAAAGGGTTCAGGTGTTGCTCCTGCCATGGGTATGATCGGTACGCTGGTTGGTCTTATCAACATGCTTGCGTCCCTTGACCCTACAGACCCTAACTCGGCTGCAACTCTTGGTGCGTCAATGTCAACGGCGCTGGTTACAACATTCTACGGCTGTATCCTCGCCCACCTTATCTTTACTCCTATAGGAAACCTTTGTAAGTATAACCACAATCAGGAGGTTCTCTGTCTCCAGATCATCGAGGAAGGCACACTGGCTATTATTTCCGGTGCTAACCCCCGTTTTGTTGAAGAAAAGCTGAGAACGATGCTTCCCGCCAGTCACAAGCCCAAGGGCTCGGCTGCGGCGGCTTCCGAAGGCGGCGGAGAGTAAAGGCGGCGAGCCGGGTGCGGCGACGGTGCGTGGAGACAGGGTGCGGAGACGGGAGCAAAGGCGGACAGGTGCGGAGACGTAAAAGTGCGGATGGGTACGGCTTTGGCGTGCAAAGATCGTGACGTTCGATGGCTTAAATACGTCCATGTGTGCAATATAACCAAAGGATAGGCGAAAATTCCGTTTTTTTATAATAGAATTTTTTCAAAAAAATACTTTAAATTTTTCTGATTTTATGCTATAATGATTAAACTAAGGCTCTTTATGTGTATTTTCAGAACCGAAAGGGGGAATAACCTTGGCACAGAAAAGACAGTCTCAGGAAGAAGAGGGCGGCAGCTGGATGGACACCTATGGTGACATGATAACGCTGGTTTTAACATTCTTCGTTCTGCTCTATTCAATGTCCAATATGGATCAGAGTAAATGGCAGTATATTGCTGAGGCATTTACCAAGGGCAAAGTATCCAGTACCGAGGTTCAGGTTGTGGGTGAGCCTCAGGACAACGACCCTACGGCGGTTTATGATGATACGATCCCGGAGCTTGATGAATATGACGAAATAGTGGACTTCGAGGATCTTTATATGTATCTGAAAGAGATCGTCACTTCACATGACCTGAATGAAAGCGTAAGCGTAGAGATGTCCAAAACCGGCGTTTATATGCGGTTCAGGGACAACGTGTTCTTTGCAGGAGACAGTGACGTGCTTCTCGACGAAGGTAAATACATACTTGAAATAATTTCAGACGGTATCAGACAGGTAAACGAGCGCATATATGCGGTAAAGGTAAGCGGTCATACGGCGGGAGCGTCCAACTCGGATGTGAACGAGTGGAATCTTTCCTCCGGACGTGCAAATGCGGTTATCAACTATATGCTGGGTCTTGACGCCTGTGATTCGGATAAGTTTTCATCAGCGGGATATGGCAAGTATCGTCCGGTGGAAGATAACGATACAGAAGAAGGCAGACGGCAGAACCGAAGGGTTGAGATCATCTTCGTGAGAAACGATGTTGATTTTACTGACCCGAATGTTGTAAACGAGCTTCTGCAGCTTGAATACGGTCAGGGATTCGTTCAGCCTTCAAACGATGACGGAACTCCTGTAGGCGGAGGAGAGACGGAGGAGACTCCTGCTGAACCGAGCCGCTCGGATCCTGACAGAGTGTATGTTTCAAGAGATGATGTTCTTGGTCAGAGATAGACACAGACCTTAAGAATATAAATACGGAACGAACCGTGTTCCGGAAAGGATGGCTGCAAGTATATGGCTGACGTACTGTCACAAAGCCAGATCGACGCGCTGCTTAACAGCTTCTCGAGCGAAGGTACAAAAGCCTTCGAGGAAATCGAGGAGAACATGGAAAAAAAGGTAAAAGATTATGACTTTAAGATGCCCAAAAAGTTCACCAAGGAGCAGCTTAAGATCATAGAAGGTATCTTTGAAAACTATGCCAGAGTGCTTTCCTCGTACCTTACGAGCCTTTTGAGGCTCTATTGCAGAGTAGAGGTTCTTCAGATCGAGGAGCAGCTCTATCATGAGTTTAACAACGCGCTTCCTGACTATGTAATGATGTCAATGGTAAACATGGGAATAAATGATGATGATGTTATGGAAACAAACAGTATCCTGCAAATATCAAATCCCATTGTCTACTGTATGATGGATCGTCTTATGGGCGGTTCAGGTGCTTACTTAGAACAGAACAGAGATTTTACTGAAATTGAAATAGGACTGTTTTCACCGGTGTTCAGTAAGATCGCGTCTATGCTGAAAGAGCCCTGGGGTACATACATAGATATAAATCCGGTTTTAACAACGCTTGAAACCAACGCAAGAGTAATGCAGTCCATTCCTCCGGACGAGGTCGTTATCCTTGTTTCACTGGAAATGGAAATAAGAGATGTCAAAAATACTATGACGTTCTGCGTTCCGGCACTGAATCTTGAATCCATCATGGCAAAATTCGGAGACAGATGGTCAAGAGGTGCCAAGAAGCTCGATCCGAAAAGAGAAAAGGAAAGACGTGTTTCACTGCTTGAAACTATCAAGGATTCCGAGCTTAAAGTACATACTGTTTTGTGCGAAACCAAGCTTGATCTTTATGATATATTAACAATGCAGGTCAATGATGTGATCCCTCTGAATATGTCCATTGACAGCAACGTTACCATAAAGGTCGGCAGCAATGTCTGGTTCGATGGAAAGCTTGGCGTTAAAAATAACAGGAAAGCTGTTAAGATTGACAATATATATAAAGAATTGGAATTAGGTAAATAATACCACCGATTTTGCGATAGCCGGTTTACGGCGGTCGGTTGCCCGACAGAATATCGCACTATTATCGCAGAACGGAAAGGAAGGTTACAATAATGAGTGAAGAAAAACTCACCATAGAAGGCTTCGGCGAAGTAGAAATGGACGCCATAGGAGAAATAATGAATATCACTATGGGTTCCGCCGCTACGGCTGTTTCAAATATGCTTTCTGCAAAGGTATGGATCACTACTCCGCAGGTAAATATTATTGAAACGTCGTCACTTAGTTTCCCTGAGCTTGAGCCTTCGATCATGGTCAAGATCAAATACGTACAGGGTATTTCCGGTCAGAATGTTCTTGTCCTTAAACAGAACGACGTACAGCTCATACTTAATCAGCTTATGGGTCTGCCTCTTGAGGTCTCGGAGGATTTCCAGTTCGATGAGCTGAATATATCTGCGGTCTGCGAAGTAATGAACCAGATGATGGGAGCTTCCGCAACAGCGCTGTCGGAAATAATTGAGACAACGGTTGACATCTCTACACCGGAAGCGATGGTTCAGAGCGGCGAAGACAACATAGGCGCTGAGGTATATGAAATAGCCGGCGATAAATATGTTTGTACGGTAAAGTTTGACCTTACCATTGATGGTGTAATTAATTCCGAATTTATATCCGTGCTTACACTTGATCTTGCCAAGGAAATGGCAGATAAAATGATGACTGGATATGACAATGTTATGAATGATGTTGAGGAGGCAGCACCAGCTCCTGCTCCTGCTCCTGCGGCTGCCGCTCCTTCCGGAGGTGGAGGAACAATGTCCCAGGCAGAGATTGAAGCAATGATGGGCGGCGGAGCATCGGCTCCGGCAGCAGCACCCCAGCCGATGCCTCAGATGGCGCCTCAGGGCGGTATGCCTCAGCAGATGCCTTACGGTCAGCCTATGGGATACGATCCGAATATGGCAGCCGGACAGCAGCCTATGTATGGATACCCGCCTCAGGGAATGTATTCCGGTTATCCAATGCAGCCTATGATGAATATTCAGCCGGCTCAGTTCCAGAGCTTTGAAGCATATAATAATAAAGATCTTTCTAAGGATCAGAACGATAACCTGAAGCTTTTGATGAACGTTCCGCTGAATGTTACTGTCGAGATCGGCTCGGCTGTTAAAAAGGTAAAGGAAATACTCGATTTCTCACAAGGTACGATCATTGAACTGGAAAGACAGGCTGGTGCACCGGTAGATATTATCGTAAACGGAAATCTGGTTGCCAAGGGAGACGTTGTTGTAATTGACGATAACTTTGCAGTGAGGATCACAGAGATCGTAAGATCCAGATTTCTTGATTCTCTGAGCGGAAACTGATCCGCAAGCAGGATATTGTTCCCAATGGGAGCATGGTCATAAATATAAAGGTCAGCGGACCCGCCTACCGCTGACAAATAAGGAAATCAATACTTTCGAGGCGGAGAAACGGAGCTTATTATGGATAAGAAAATTTTGCTTGTTGACGACGCGGCTTTCATGAGAATGATGATTAAGGACGCGCTGACAAAGAATGGATATACTAACATTCTTGAAGCTGCTGACGGCGAGATCGCTTGCAGTACATACGCTGCTGAAAAGCCCGATCTTGTTATAATGGATATTACAATGCCTAACAAGACAGGTATCGAGGCTCTGAGAGATATTAAAGCATCCGATCCCGGCGCAAAGATCGTTATGTGTTCTGCTATGGGTCAGGAGGCGATGGTTGTTGAAGCTATCAAGCTCGGCGCTCTCGACTTTATCGTTAAGCCCTTTAAGGCAGACAGAATCCTCCAGACAGTTCAGAAGGTTCTCGGCTAAAAATGTTCGGCGAGGTTTTTACCGTTATTTGTGCGCTGCTTGGAATAATCGGTCTGATGTTCCTGGCGTTTTATGCTGCAAGATGGCTTAATAAGCGCTTTAATATCGGGGGATTCAGTGCCTCGGGACAAAAAACAGTCAGAATACTCGAATACATCGCTATTGCTCAGGATAAGCAGCTTATGATCGTTGCTATAGGCAAAAAGATCATGCTGCTTGGTGTAACAGCAAACTCGGTGAATAAAATATGTGATTTGGATGAGGATGACCTGATCCCTGCGGATCCGGATCCTTCCTCGGAATCTGGCTTTATGCAAAGCCTTAAAAAGGTCTTTGCGGAAAAAAATCAGGATGCCGGCAATAAGTCGGAAGAGGACTTGCGGAATGAAAAGGAAGATTTTTAAAGGGCTTGCAGGCGTTTTTTGCGCTGCGGCTATAGCGGCTTCATTCCCCGGAGCTACCGCTTATGCCACTGCTGATAACGGGGCAGTTACAGGTATTGTAACAACTATACCAAACCTGGAAACTACAGTACCTCAGACAGAACAGACGCAGCCTGAAGCTCAGACAACAGAATTTACAGAGGCAACCGTGACCGATCTTCCTTATGAAGAACCGGTTCTTGATGATGACGACGATACACAAAGCCTTCTCGATCAGTTAGGCATAAACCAAAGCTCAACCACTCTTGACCTTATACTGCTGCTGACAATACTTTCAATAGCACCGTCGATTCTGGTTCTGCTTACCTGCTTTACGCGTATTATCATTTCCTTTTCATTGCTGCGAAACGCAATGGGCGTTCAGCAGACCCCGCCTAATCAGGTAATGATCGGGCTTGCTCTTTTTCTGACATTATTTATTATGACGCCGGTCATAAACGAAATGAATGAGGTTGCTTACGTCCCCTATAAAAACGGTGAGTACACCTCTGTGGAAGCTGTTCAGGCAGCTTCTGTTCCACTTAAACAGTGGATGCTGAAAAATACAAGCAATGATTCAATGGATTTTTTTCTCGGACTTACCGGTACAGAGATCACTGCGGAGACTGAGGAGGAATTTCTTGAAGAAATAAGCTTTGTAATGGTAGTTCCTGCTTTTGTTTTAAGCGAAATAAAAATCGGATTTGAAATAGGCTTCCTGCTTTATATTCCGTTTCTGATAATTGATATTGTAGTGTCAACGCTGCTTATGTCAATGGGTATGATGATGCTTCCGCCGACAACAGTTTCGGTGCCTTTCAAAATTCTGCTTTTCATACTTGCTGACGGCTGGTCGCTGCTTATCGGCTCGCTTGTAACAGGATTCAATACATAGCGGAGGTGAGCGGCTTTGACTGAATCTATGATCCTTGATATTTTCAGAGAAGCGCTTATGCTGTCAATAAAGCTGGCAGGACCTCTTCTTCTGATAAGTATGATCGTAGGTCTTGTGATTGCAATTTTACAGGCTGCAACGCAAGTCCATGAGCAAACGCTTACTTTTGTTCCAAAGGCGCTGACGATTGTAGTTCTTCTGCTTCTTATGGCGCCGATGATGATAAATTCATGCAGTGAATTTATACTGCATATCTTTGACATAATCACCCAGGTCAGCCAACAAACGGGCTACGTCCTCTGAGGTGCGGGGACAAGGGTGCGAAGACAACGGGGTGCAGAGACAACGGGGTGCAGAGACAACGGGGTGCGGAGACAACGGGGTGCGGAGACGACTGGGTCAGCAAGGCGGACGGCGAGATGGAGACAAGGACGCTGAGACTACGGTGGCAGCAAGGCGGACGGTGGGTGAGATGGAGACAACGGGTGCAGAGACTACGGGGGCAGTAAGGCGGAGACAGCGAGGTATGGCAGCAATAAAACACTAATAGAAAATAACAGTATGGTTTTCATTTTGACAGCTTTTGAGGAGACATTAACGGTCTGTGGTTTGCGAAGACAAGAAAGGAGCGGGCTGTGGATTATTTTACGGTTCTGTTTCGGAGCTTTGAAACCAATCTGCTGGTTTTTGCCCGAATATTGGGCATATTTATTTTTAACCCGATTTTATCGAGACGAAATATCCCGACTATAGCAAAGGTCGGCATTTCAATTTTTATTTCATATATAGTAATTTTGGTAGTCCAGCCTGATCCGGTGGACAGCAGCAATACGGGAGAATATCTTTTCATCCTTCTGCGGGAAAGCTTTATCGGGCTTATTATAGGGTTCATTACCGATCTGTTCTTTATGTCGGTGCAGATCGCCGGAGAGATCATGGATATGCAGTCCGGTCTTGGAATGGCAAAGGTATTTGACCCGGAGACTAATGTACAGATGTCCATCATGGGTTCATTCGTAAGCTTCATGATCTACCTGTACTTTTTCGCTACAAACGCTCATATGTCCTACATAAAGCTGTTTGTAGTCTCGTATGACATCATTCCAATAGGCGCTGAGGGATTCAATCCGGATTTCGGATATGCTGTGGCAGTGTATTTTTCAGTGCTTCTGGCGACTATCGTAAAGCTTGCAATGCCGATCATGGCAGCAGAGCTTATTCTGGAATTCTGTATGGGAGTGCTTATGAAATCCGTTCCCCAGATCCAGATCATGGTGGTAAACATTCAGCTGAAGGTGGCATTCGGATTTCTGATGCTGTTTTTGCTGGCAGTACCCGTTGCGGATTTCGTAGACAATTATCTTAACAATTGGCTGGAGACTCTGGAGGAATTCGTTTATGTTATGCCTGTCGGATAGCAATCCGGAGGAATATCAGGAAAGCTTGTAATATGTGTGGGTTTCCTGCACATTGTACATATTTAAAGGAAGGTTACTATGCCTGAAAGCAGCGGTGAAAAAACCGAAAAAGCTACCCCCCATAAATTACGTGAACAGCGTAAAGAGGGAAACGTCATGCAAAGCAAGGACGTTATTACAGCGGCGTTTATATTGCTCGTATTCTTTATACTGAGGCTGATGGCAAAGCTGATGTACCTTGTGGTTACTAACAGCATGGAATACTGGATAAGTATTTCCGGAAATGGCATGGATGAAAATGGTACGCTCATTGACGGTATGCAGATAACTCCCAAGCTGCTCATTGAAATAGGCAAGGTGGTAGTGCTTACCGCAGGTCCGATACTTTTGGCGTCCGTAGCAGTGCCGATCATAGTATCCGGTATCCAGACAAAATTTATTTTTTCACAAAAATCCATTCAGTTTAAGTTCAGCAAGCTAAACCCTTTTGAGGGGATCAAAAAGATGTTTTCCATAAGCTCGGCATTTGAGCTTGCAAAATCTCTGGCAAAAATGATAATCCTTATCGTAGTGGTCTACGGAGAAATAAAGAAGCGTATACCGGAGTTTGCCAGACTTCTTCAGATAGACTTAGCCTCAGGGCTTGTTTATATAGGTGAAACAATATTCTCTATATGTATGAAGATCGCAATGGTCTTCGTTGCAGTAGCAGCAATAGACTTCCTCTTTCAGAAATACAAATTCGATAAGGACATGAAGATGACAAAGCAGGAGGTCAAGGAAGAGTACAAGCAAATGGAGGGTGACCCCCAGATAAAAAGCAAACGGCGTCAGAAACAGCAGCAGATGGCTATGCAAAGAATGATGCAGGATGTCCCTACTGCGGACGTTGTTATCAGAAACCCTACCCACTTTGCTGTAGCGCTTCGCTATGACGAAAAGAAGGACAGAGCGCCGGTGGTAGTTGCAAAGGGCGCAGATCATCTGGCATTCAAAATTATAGAAAAAGCAGAGGAAAACGACATTTCAGTAGTCGAAAATGTTCCGCTTGCAAGAGGGCTTTACAAAGCCGTTGATATAGGAAGAGAGGTTCCCTACGATTTTTACCAGCCTGTGGCGGAGGTTCTTGCGTTCGTTTACGGACTGAAAGGTAAAAAACCTTTGGGAATGTAGATTTAAGGAAAGGATGCTGCGTTTATACCGTGAGAAAAGTAATGAACAATATGGTAACGGTATTCGTTATCCTTGCAATTTTCCTTATCATCATACCGCTGCCCACATGGCTGCTGGATATGCTGTTTGTAGTTAATATAGCGCTTTCATTGGTCATTCTTCTGATAACCATGTACATAAAAGAGCCGCTGGAGTTCTCCATATTTCCCTCCATGCTGCTTATAACCACGATATTCAGACTTGGTCTTAATATATCATCTACCCGTCTTATTCTCTTTCAGCAGGGATATGCGGGACAGATAGTACGGGCATTCGGTCAGTTTGTTATGAAGGGTAACGCACTTATCGGATTTATCGTATTCGTACTTATTACCGTAGTGCAGATGCTGGTAGTAACAAAGGGTGCGGAAAGAGTTGCTGAGGTAACAGCAAGATTTACTCTGGACGCTATGCCCGGTAAACAGATGGCGATCGACGCTGACCTTAACTCCGGTATCATAGACGAGAACGAGGCTAAGATCCGCAGACAGAAGATACAGCGTGAATCCGATTTCTTCGGAGCAATGGACGGTGCTTCCAAGTTTGTTAAGGGAGACGCAACATTCTCCATTGTCGCTGCAATAGTAAACCTTATCGGCGGCGCTATTGTAGGTCTTATTTTCGACGGGATCGACTTCAGCACCGTACTTTCCACATACACGATCGCAACAGTAGGTGACGGTCTCTGCTCACAGATCCCAGCATTGCTTATTTCCACGGCAATGGGTATGATCGTTACCCGTTCCGCTTCTGATGACAGTCTGAATATTGACATCAAGAATCAGTTTACCGCCCAGCCTCTGGTTATGATAATCGCAGGTATGGTAATGCTGGTAATGATGCTTATTCCGGGATTTCCTAAGGTGCAGCTTATCGTTCTTGGCGCAGTACTTATTACTCTGGGAATCATGCTTATCAGAAATCAGACATCTGTTGCTGCGGAAGCTGAATCAATGGCAGTGGAAATGGAAGCGAACCGTGAGGCTCTTTCCGAAATGGAATACTACAAGGACATCGACAACGTTTACAAGCTTCTTAACGTAGAGCCCATCGAAATGGAGTTCGGCTACAGCCTGATACCTCTTGCAGACGAAAGCGCAGGAGGAACGCTCATTGAGCGTGTTGTAATTTTCCGAAAACAGTTTGCAATGGATATGGGAGTGGTTTTCCCCTCAGTAAGAATGACGGACAACCAGCACATCAATCCCAACCAGTATGTAATAAAAATAAAGGGCGAGGTAGTTGCTCAGGCGGAGATCCTTATGGATCACTACCTTGCACTTGACAGCGGAAGTGTTACAAAGGAGGTCGATGGTATAGATACTGTCGAGCCTGCGTTCAACATTCCCGCCAAGTGGATCTCCGAGCAGAACAAGATGCGTGCGGAGATCGCAGGATATACGCTTATTGACCCCACATCGGTAATAATAACTCACTTGTCAGAGGTAATAAAAAATTACTCTCACGAGCTGCTTTCAAGACAGGATGTAAAGACTATGCTTGACAAGCTCAAGCAAACAAATGCCACTCTTGTGGACGACATCGTTCCGGCGATAGTTTCTCCTGCATATCTGCAAAAGGTGCTCTGCCTGCTTCTTAAAGAGAGCGTACCGGTAAGAGACCTCCAGACGATACTTGAAACTATTGCAGATAATCAGCACAACATGAAGGATGTTGACATTACCACAGAATATGTACGTCAGGCATTGAAGAGAACTATAACAAGACGTTTCTCAGACGGCGGACAGATACGTGTTCTTACTCTGGATACGGAAACAGAAAACAAGATAGTTGCTTCGGTAAAAAAATCCGAACAGGGCTCTTATCTTGCAATGGATCCTCAGACGATACAGCAGCTTATCACTGCTCTCAACGAGCAGATAGACAGAGTCAAGGAGGTCGTTCCTACACCTATCGTGCTTACATCGCCTATTGTGCGTATATATTTCAAAAAGCTTATTGACCAGTTTATCCCCAATGTCACTGTGCTGTCATTCAGTGAGATAGACAACTCCGTACAGATACAGGCTGTGGGAAATATAGCTCTTGAAAGTGCAAGCGCGTAAGACAGAGATGATCTTGCTTCTTGCTTCTGAATTCTCTATTATCTTGGAGGGGGCGGCTTTGTGGACGAGAACATGGACAAGGAAGCTAAGGCGCTTCTGCTGCTGAAATATAAGGAAACCGGCGACAAGTCCCTCAGAAATGACGTTATCCTTGCGTATATGAATATCGTCAGATACGCAGCCGTTTCAACAAGAAATATGTACCTTAAATTTGCCGATACGGAGGATATTGTCAATGAGGCTACTCTCGCACTGATGACTGCCGTTGACGGCTTCGATCCCAAAAGGGGAGTTAAGTTTGAAACCTACGCGTCCATAAAGGTACGCGGGGCGATAATAGATTACATAAGACAGCAGGATTTTATCCCAAGAAGCATAAGACGTTTTGCAAAGGAATATGACTCGGCTTATTCGGTGCTGTACAGCGAGCTGGACAGAGAGCCTACCGCCGAGGAAATGGCAGCTTATATGAAGCTTCCGGTTGAAAAGCTTGAAAGCTTTTCTGCACAGGCAGCGGCTGCCCAGACTATCTCCTTTGAGGAAATGCTGTCAAACGACAATTTTGATATTCCGGACAAAACAGATGAAGACGGAATGTGGGCTCCGGAAGCCTCCCTTCACAGAGAGGAAAAGATGAAATATCTTGCAGACGCAATAAGATCTCTTAAAGAAAATGAACGTCTGGTGGTCACACTCTATTATTACGAAAAGCTCAGATTTTCCGACATCGGAAAGGTGCTTGACATATCCGAAAGCAGAGCCTGTCAGCTTCACGCACAGGCTGTCCAGAAAATGAAAAGATTCATGAAGGATTACGTAAACCAATAAGAGCCTGTTCACATAGGGGGATGCACTTCTTGTGCGAACAAGTTCCAAGAAAGGAAGAGATATATGTTAAGAGGCTATTATACCGCGGCAAACGGAATAATCAACGAGGAAAGGATAATGAATGTCATTACCAATAACCTCGCTAACGTAAAGACCGCAGGTTACAAGTCGGACGAGGCTATACCTACTACCTTTGCAGAAAAGATGCTTCTGCTCCAGCACGGAAAGGTAAGCGAAACAGGTACGATAAGATACAGGACTATTGATTATACATTTACCGACCTTGAACAGGGTACTTTTGAAAACACCGGTTCACCTCTGGATATAGCTATAGTTGGCAATCTTTACTTCAATATTGAGGACAGACGTACCGGTGAGCGGCTTCTCAGCAGAAACGGT
>JAFLUJ010000076.1 GCA_022511485.1 Oscillospiraceae bacterium
TGTTCTGGAAGCAGGTCTGGGAGGTCTTCTGGACTGCACGAATATTATTGAAGATCCCGCAGCTTCGGTGATAACGTCCATCTCCCTTGACCACACCGCCATTCTGGGAGACACCATAGAGAAGATCGCAAGACAGAAAGCGGGGATAATCAAACAGGAATGTCCGATAGTACTGTCTCCGTCCCAGAAGCGGGAGGTATACGCTCTGATGTACAGGACTGCCATGCAGTTTGGCTCTCAGTTTGTAACTCCCAATACCGACAGGCTGAAAATCGAGAAATGCAATTACACGGGAAACAAATTCATGTACAAGGGATTCCCCTATCAGACATCCATGCTGGGCAGACACCAGATAGACAACGCTCTCACTGCCATAGAGGCTCTTTATACGCTTAAAAGAAACGGGTTTAAAAAGATCTCTTACGTAAATATTTATAAAGGTGTGCAGGAAGCGGAAGTCCCGAGCCGCTGTCAGATAGTCCGTGAGGACAAGCCTTTCGTAATGATAGACGGAGCGCACAATCCCGACGGCATGAGGGCTCTTGCTGATTTTGTAAGGACAGTCCCAAAAGCTCCGAAAATAATGATCTGCGGAATGATGGAGGACAAGGACTGGCAGACAGCCATCGGATACATAAGCAGATACATAGACGCAGCCGTGTGTCTGGACGGTTTTGCTCCCCGGACAGTTTTCGCTCCGAAGCTTGCGGAAATGTTCATACAGGGAGAGGTGTCCAATCTGCGGGATGCTATTCCCCGGGCGGCTGTGCTTGCAGGAACGGACGGTATGGTAGTTATAGCCGGGTCATTGTATCTTGCCGCGGCACTGCAAAAGCATGGTTTTTAACTTATACTATTATAATAAAGGAATGATCAGATATGGTATACCTTGTGGACTTTGAAAATGTAACATCAGCGGGGATCTCCGGAATACAGCGCCTTACAAAGGAAGATAAGGTGTATATTTTCTATACTGTAAACGCAGCAAATATGTCCTTTGCGGCACATCTTAACCTGCTTTCAAGCCCTGCGGAGGTCATATATTATAACGTTTCAAGCGGGGGAAAAAATGCTCTGGACTTTCAGCTTTCCAGCTTCCTTGGATACCTTATAAGCAAGGGAGAGGAAAAAAATTTCTGCATAATCAGCAATGACAAGGGCTTTGAATATGTAAAGGCTTTCTGGGAAAGAAGCGGTCTGGCGGCGGGTATCTCCATTGACGCTGCACCCTCAATAAACCGGGCTCTTTTGCCTATGGAGAAGCCATTTACCGCGAAAATACAGCAGGGGATCAACAATCAGCAGATCAGACCTGAGACGGAAAATAAGCCCATTGAGACGGAAGCTCCCGATGCAGAAAAAATTTCTGCTGTGGAAAGCGTTTCTCCGAAAGAGCCGGAGCAGATGACACAGAACGTTCAGGAGATACAGAACGTTCCCGATCCCGAAGAGGTAATGGAAAAGAAGCCTAAAAAACGGGGACGTCCAAAAGGAAAGAAATCCGAGATCAAAGCGGCGGAGAAGTCTCCTGCTGTTAAAAAGGGAAAGAAAAAAACTCCCTCACCGGAAGATACTGCTATGGAAACTCTGAAAGCATCTATGGCAAAGGCAGAGGTCACCTCTCCGGAGGAGCTGAAAGCACTGATGGATCTGCTTAAAAGATCCGAGGGCAAGCAGCAGTTCTACCGGGGGATAATCAAGATCTTCGGTATGGAAAAGGGTGTGGGGGTCTATAAAACTATCCGTCCTGAGTATACAAATCTTACAAAGCTTGTAAAACAATAACTTCATTTTTGTTAAAAATCACAAATTTTCAAAGAAAAATTTGTTAGCCGCAGAGGACACAAAATACGGTGTCTCTATTGCCAAAAAGAGGGCTATATGGTATAATTATTTTAAGTATTTGCGGACAGGTTGGGCAAGCAGCGGTACATAAGTTTTATGCTACCGTGTTCTTCTGTTAATTTTACCGATGCAGTACGCAGCGGACTGCCCGCGGGGGCTTCCCCGCCAGCCTTGTTTGCTTAATTGGAAAGGATGGTTTTTCAAATGAAGTTCGGTTTCTATGATGACGCTAATAAGGAGTATGTCATTACCTCTCCCAAGACGCCGTATCCATGGATAAACTACCTGGGTACACAGGATTTCTTCGGACTTATCTCAAACACCGCAGGCGGTTATCACTTCTACAAGGACGCCAGACTGGCGCGTATCACACGTTACAGATACAACAACGTTCCTGCTGACGCAGGCGGACGTTATTTCTACATAAACGACGGCGGAACAGTGTGGAATCCGGGCTGGTCTCCCGTTAAGACTGAGCTGGACGAATACAAGTGCCGTCATGGTATGGGCTATACCATTATAAGCGGCAAGAAAAACGGTTTGGCTGCGGAAGTTACCTTCTTTGTTCCTCAGGATTTCAGAGGAGAGGTTCAGAAGGTAGTTCTGAAAAATGAAAGCGGCGCTCCCAAGACCTTCAAGCTGTTCTCCTTTATCGAATGGTGTCTCTGGGATGCTCAGGACGACTCCACCAACTTCCAGAGAAACTTCAACACAGGCGAGGTAGAGCTGGAGCGGGACGGTGCAGTTATATACCACAAGACCGAATACAAGGAAAGAAGAAACCACTTTGCTTTCTATGCGGTAAATGATTCGGTGGACGGCTACGATACCGACCGTGAGACCTTCATGGGTGACATTTACCACGATTTCCACAATCCCGAAACGGTTATGAACGGCAAGCCTGCAAACTCCATGGCAGACGGCTGGTCTCCCGTTGCTTCCCACTATAAGGAGATCACTCTCGGCGCAGGAGAGGAAAAATCTCTGGTATTTATTCTGGGCTATGTGGAGAATCCTTATCCCGAAAAGTTCAATGCAGACGGCTCTATGAACAAGTCTGTTGCTTATGAGATGATGAAGAAGTTCGACACTGCCGAAAAGGTCGACGCTGCTCTTGCAGCGCTGAAAAAGACCTGGGACGAGCTTCTTGCGAAGTACACTCTTACATCTCCCGACGAAAAGCTCAACAGACAGGTCAACATCTGGAATCAGTATCAGTGTATGGTTACATTCAATATGTCACGTTCTGCTTCCTATTTTGAAAGCGGTATCGGACGCGGAATGGGCTTCCGTGATTCCAACCAGGATCTTCTGGGTTTCGTACACCAGATCCCCGAAAGAGCAAGAGAGCGTATCCTTGATATTGCTGCTACTCAGCTCGAGGACGGCGGAAACTACCATCAGTATCAGCCTCTTACCAAGAAGGGAAATGACGCTGCCGGCACTAACTTCAACGATGACCCGCTGTGGATGATCCTTTCCACTGCCGCTTACATCAAGGAGACCGGAGATTATGACATCCTCAAGGAGCAGGTTGATTACAAGAACGATCCCAAGCTTGCACAGCCCCTGCTTGACCACCTTAAGAGAAGTTTCTATCACGTTGTAAATAATAAAGGTCCTCATGGTCTGCCTCTTATCGGACGTGCTGACTGGAACGACTGTCTGAATCTTAACTGCTTCTCACGAGTTCCCGGAGAGAGCTTCCAGAACACAGCAAGCAACATTGCCAAGGAAGTACATCCCGAAACAGGAAAGCCCCTTAACGAGGAAACAGCAGAATCCGTTATGATCGCCGGTATGTTCACATACATCGGACCTGAGTATGTAGAGCTTTGCCGCAGAATGGGCGACAATGCTGAGGCTGACAAGGCACAGGCAGAGATCGACAAGATGAAGGAAGCTATCGTTAAGTACGGCTGGGACGGCGAATGGTTCCTCCGTGCATATGACGCATACGGCAGAAAGGTAGGCTCAAACGAAAATGCCGAGGGTAAGATCTTCATCGAACCTCAGGGCTTCTGCGTAATGTCCGACGTGGGCGGAAAAGAGTTCACCGAAAAGACCATGGCAAGCATCGACAAGTACCTTGGCACAGAGCATGGTCTGGTACTGAACAATCCTGCATTTACAAGCTACATCGTAGAGTATGGTGAGATCTCCACATATCCCGGAGGATACAAGGAAAATGCTGGCATCTTCTGCCACAATAATGCATGGATCATGTGTGCAGCGGCTCACGCCGGAATGGGCGATGTTGCCTTCGACTACTATACAAGAATTGCTCCTGCATATCAGGAGGACGAGAAGCTCCACAGAACTGAGCCTTATGTATATGCTCAGATGATCGCAGGTAAGGACGCTAAGCGCTTCGGTGAGGCTAAGAACAGCTGGCTCACAGGTACTGCTGCATGGAACTTTGTGGCAATTTCCCAGTATATTCTTGGTATCATTCCTGACTACAGCGGTCTGAAAATTGACCCATCCATTCCTAAGGCATGGGACGGATATTCCGTATCACGTTTCTACAGAGGAGCTACCTACAACATCAAGATCGAGAATCCCGCTCATGTGTCCAAGGGTATCAAGTCTGTGACTGTTGACGGTAAGGCTATTGAGGGTAATATCCTCCCTGTATTTGACGGCGGAGTACACGAAGTCGTTGCAACCATGGGCTGAGTAAACAAGCCTACAGAGGTGCGGAG
This sequence comes from Oscillospiraceae bacterium, assembly GCA_022511485.1. Taxonomy (GTDB): domain Bacteria; phylum Bacillota; class Clostridia; order Oscillospirales; family Ruminococcaceae; genus RGIG8773. The sequence goes on from JAFLUJ010000076.1 coordinate 4,551, forward strand.
TTAGCAAATAATTCATAAAATAAAAAGAGTAGGGTAACAAAACCCTACTCTTTTTGGCACTAATAATATGTGTATATTATTAAATATTTACTAAGCGTTTCTTGTTGAAAAATATGGTAATATTTGCGGTCGAAATGACAATTTCCCTGTTTTCTTGCGGTTTTACGCTATTTTTGCTGAATAGAAAACGATTTGCAATCATCGCAAATTATTGCAAATATGAATTATATATGTAATATTCACCGAATTATATTTAATATATTTGCAAATTTGCCGAAAATCGCGCAAAACGCAGAAGATTCGTAAGATTAAATATTTACTTATTAATTATTAAATATTTATGAAATCAATCCGGGCGCGAAAAAATGATTTTTTAAACAAGCCCTTTACCTTTTGAGAAAAATATGGTATAATATACTGAGTAAAAATTTCACGGAGGCATCTTATTTTGATTTGTATTACAGGCGATATGCACGGCGACTACAGCCGGTTCAATGACAGTAAGATAGGTAAGCTGAAAAAGGGAGACTTCCTGATAGTATGCGGAGACTTCGGATTTGTCTGGGACGGTTCACCGAAGGAAAAACAGATACTGAAAAAAATTGGCAGAAAGCGGTTCTACACATTGTTCGTGGAAGGCTGTCACGAGAACTACGATCTGTTGGAGCAGTATCCGGAGGAGGATTTCTGCGGAGGCAGGGTGAACGTCATCTCCGGACGTCTCATGCATATGAAAAGAGGGAGTATGTTTGATCTCCAGGGACTTAAATTCTTTGCGTTCGGAGGGGGACAGACCAAGGAGATCGACATCCGCAGGGAATCCAAGACATGGTGGGAGGACGAGCTTCCTTCTCCTGAGGAGATACGTCAGGGGGAGAGCACTCTCCAGAAAAACGGTTATGCTGCCGATTACATAATAACCCACGAGCCTCCCGCTTCAATGAAGGAGTTTCTTGATTTTGAGACCCGTCAGATAAGTCATATGCACACCTTCTTTGATGCGGTGAAGAATGACTGCAAGTTCAGGATGTGGTTTTTCGGCAAGGCGCATATAAATAAGGTCATACCGCCGAGATACCGGTGTCTTTTTGACGAGGTCGTCCAGATAGAGGGCGCTGAGCCTAAGAATAAAAAAGGGAAGAAAGGATAAATCTATCCTTAAAATATAAAAGGAGTTGTTTTTATGCCACACATTGCTTTAAAAATGCTTGAAGGACGTACCGAGGCGCAGAAGCAGGAGGCTGCCAAAAAGCTTGTAGCTGCACTTTGCGAGGCTCTGGGCTGCGGAGACCACTACATTACTATGACCATTGAGGATTTCAATGCTGAGGAATGGCAGGATGTCTTCGCAAATGATATAGAGGGTAAAGCTAATGCACTTTACAAAAAGCCCTCTTACGATCCTAAAAGTCTGCTTTAAAATTTAGTGTAAAGGGGACGTCCTTACTATGACGAATGATGAGCGTTTGTAAGGACGTCCCCTTGTGGTATACAAACAGTGAACAAGGAGATGTACTACAATGGACTACACAAAGCAGGGGAAGGACATCCTTCTTAAAACTCCCGACCTCGATCTTGACGAAACTCTGGACTGCGGTCAGGCTTTCCGCTGGGAGCGCATCGGCAGCGGCGGAGACTGCACATATCATGGCTATATGCTGAACACTCCCCTTACGGTGATTGCGGAAAAGGACTACTTCCGTTTTTCTGATACTGACGAGGAGACCTTCAAAAATGTGTGGATACCTTATTTTGACCTCGAAACGGACTACTCCGAAATAAAGGAACGTCTTTCGGAGGACGCCGCTCTGAAAAAAGCCTGCGCATTTGCGGGAGGGATACGTCTCCTTAAGCAGGACAGCTGGGAGGCTCTCTGCTCCTTTATAATTTCCCAGAACAACAACATTCCCAGAATAAAGGGGATAATAGGACGTCTCTGCGAAATGTACGGGGGATTTCCCGACTACACCGACATGAAAGACGTTCAGCCGGAGGATCTTGCTCCCCTGAGAGCGGGTTTCCGGGCAAAGTACATATCCGACTGCGTTCAGAAGCTTAATGACGGGGTTATCTCCATAGATGAGGTGAAAAAGCTTCCCGTAGACGAGGCAAGGAAAGTCCTTATGACCATAAAGGGAGTAGGTCCCAAGGTTGCGGACTGTGCCCTGCTGTATGGTATGTACAGGATAGAGTGTGTTCCCATGGATGTATGGATGAAGCGGGTCATGGAGCAGTTCTATCCTGATGGCTTCCCTGATTTCGTCCTGCCCTATGCGGGGATAGCTCAGCAGTATTTGTTCCACTATATGCGGACAGGCAAGGCTGAGTCTTGACCAATGTTTACTCATAAAATTTGCCGATGTTTTCACGCAGTGAAAACTCGGAAACAAAAGCAATGCGTTTGTTTTGCCCCCATATCAAGGGGACGGTGAGGAGAAGCTTCTATGGAAAAAGAGATCAAAGATATTACCGAATACGAAAGATGGCTTCTGGCATCTCTTAAAAAACGTCCCGGGATGTATCTTGGAAAAACAAGCCTGACGAATTTTGTAAACTGGTCAAATGGATACGGAATAGCTATGAGCATTACAAATAATGATCCGGAGCACAACATCCTTCCGGACGGACTTCACGACTATGCGGCTATGAAATATCTTGGACATACTGAAACGTCATATGGCTGGTTTTCGCTGATCCTTCAAAAAGAACCGGATGAGGAAAAAGCCTTTTACATATTTTTTGAAATGCTTGACGAATATCTTGTAAGTCTCGGTTATGAACCGATCCCAGAGTGGGAGGATATAAAAGATAAATTAAGTGATTATCATCAGAAAAACATTGCTCAGAAAAGAGGAGATAACAATGCGTGAAAGTATTTTAACGATCCCTATAAGCGAGGTCTTTGAGCCAAAGGAGGGCTGTCCCATCTGCAGAATGAGGGATATGCTTGAACAGCGCACCGTAGAATACATAATGGGAGCAGCTATGATGGAGCCGGATGTCCGTATCGAAACAAACAGAGCGGGTTTCTGCCACACTCACTTTCAGCAGATGCTGAAACAGAAGAACCGGCTTTCCCTTGCCCTTATGCTCCAGACACATCTGGAAGAAGTGGACAGACAGCTTTTCTCCCGGAAGAAGCTCTTTGAACCAAAGAACGCCAAGAAAGCCAAGCTGTCGGAGATAAACTCCACCTGCTTCGTCTGCGAAAAGGTGGACTGGGGTATGGAGCGTCTTATGCGGACTTTCTTTGAAATGTACTCTCAGCAGGATTTCCGGAAGCTGCTTTCAGAGCAGGAGTTTATCTGTCTTCCCCACTATGATCTGGTGCAGTCCCTTGCGCCGTCCTATCTGAACAAGACCGATCTGGAAAGCTTCAACAAGCTTGTGGGGGAGCTTACCGAAAAATACATAGCCATCCTGTACAAGGACGTTTCCCACTATTGCAGTATGTACGACTACCGGAATACCGGCAAGGACGCGGACTGGGGAAACTCAAAGGACAGTATTGAGCGGGCGATAAAGTTTCTTGTTTCACGCAAGACGGAGCCTTGACACATATCTGCTAAATTCAAAATAATATTTTTATGTTATAAATATTGACATTTGTTTATTGGTATAGTATAATATTTTTAGTAAAAATCTATTAAATTTGTATAATTTACACAAAACAATACTGCTTGTATAATACGAGGTAAACCATGTATATTGATTTTCACACTCACGCATTTGCGGACGCTATCGCTGAAAGAGCTATATCAAAATTGGAGGCTACCCTTATGGCTTCCGGAGTTGACCAGAGCCCTCCGGTGACGAGGGGAACAGTCAGGGAGCTTCTGGAGGGTATGGGTAAATGGGGAATAGACAAAGCGGTCATTCTCCCTATCGCCACTAAGCCGTCTCAGCAGACAACTATCAATAACTGGGCGGCGGAGGTTCAGGACGGGTGTGGAGGAAAGATCATCAGCTTCGGGTCTGTGCATCCGGATGCGGAAGACGCTCTTTCTGAGCTTGAACGGATAAAGTCCCTTGGACTTAAAGGAATAAAGCTCCACCCGGATTATCAGAATGTTTTTGCTGACGACGAGAAGCTTTTCCCCATTTACAGAAAATGTGCAGAGCTGGGTCTGCCGGTGATACTCCATGCGGGTCTGGACGCTCTGTCCGTGGACTGTATCCACTGTACGCCTTCCATGAGCGCAAGGGTTCTTGACGCTGTCCCGGAGCTTACGCTTATCCTTGCTCATCTTGGCGGAAATGAGTGCTGGGACGATGTGGAGAAATATCTGGTGGGCAGAAATGTTTATTTTGATACTGCGTTTATTGACGGAAACATTTCCGATGAGCAGGCGCTGAGGATATTCCGTAACCATGGAGCTGACAAGATCCTGTTTGCTTCGGACTGTCCCTGGCATCCGTCCTCAAGGGAAAAGGCTATGCTGGAAAGACTGCCTCTTGCCGACGAAGAACGGGAGCTTATCTCCCACAAAAACGCAGAGCGGTTGTTAGGTATATAATACTTTGTACAATTTTCTTGTTAAATTGTACAAAATTTTGTGTAGGATTTATTTGAATTAACATATTGCTAAAATTATTATAAAATGTTATAATATTTATAGTATCGTGGGCGAATTATGCCTGTGGACGAATGACGTCTGAGGTTGAATTGCGTCTGAAGATAATTTTTATCCATATCGGAGGTGTCAAATATTTATGAAGGTCTTTGTCTATACGGCAACCGATGTTCAGGGCAATACCATAAAAAATGCCAGAATGTCCGCCGAGGATGTAAATGATTTTCTGGAAAAGATCCATGAAAAGGGCCTCTTCTGTTCAAGCTACAAGGAGGCAAGCTCCAAAAAATCAAATACGCTTCATAAGTTTAAAACAAAAGAGCTGTCCTATAACTGCCGTCAGCTCAGCGCCATGCTTACTTCTGGTCTGACTCTGGTAAGAGCGCTGGATATTCTCTACAAGGAGCAGGAAAAGGACAGCGCTAAACAGGTTTTCAGAGAGATCTATGAGGAAGTTCAGAAGGGTACTGCTTTTTCCGATGCTCTGAAAATGCAGCAGGGTGCGTTCCCGGACTTCATGGTATCCATGATCCAGGCAGGTGAGTCCTCCGGTTCGCTGGACGTTATCATCAAACGTCTTGAGGATTACTACGACAAGCAGAACAAGCTGAACAACAAGATCAAGAGCTCAATGATGTATCCTATTATCCTTGCAGTGCTCTGTCTTGCTATCGTAATACTTCTGTTTACATTCATCATGCCTACATTTAAGGATCTTCTTACCGAAAAGGATATGAAGGGTCTTACAGGTGCTTTGTTCGCTATCACAGACAGTCTTACAGGCTATTGGTACATATATGTAGGCGTTGTTCTGGCTGTAGTTTTTATTGGTTTTTACGCACTTAAAATTCCAGATGTCCGATATAAGTTCGATAAGCTGATATGTAAAATGCCGAAGGCAGGAAAGCTGGTTGTAAAGGTTTATACCGGTCGTTTCGCAAGAACCCTTTCATCCCTGTATTCCTCCGGTATCCCTATGGTTGAGGCTCTGGAGCGTTCTGCTTCCGTTCTCAGCAACAGCTTTATTGAAAAAGCATTCGTCACAGTTATTGATGAGGTAAAGCAGGGTGAACAGCTCTCGGTTTCAATTCAGAGAACAGGTATTTTTGAGTCCATGTTCTGCTCTATCCTCTTCGTTGGTGAGGAGTCCGGTGCTCTGGATACAATCCTTGAAAAATCTGCGACCTTCTATGAGGACGAAGCGGACGAAGCTATCCAGCGTCTTGTTGGTATCATAGAGCCTGTAATGATTATCATTATGGGTGCTGCTATCGGTACTGTAATTGCAGGTATCCTTCCTGCTATCTACAACTCCATGGAAAACCTTGCATAAGGAAGGGTGCAGAAGTGGACGCAGCAGAGGCGGCAGAAAAGGACAACAGAAAAGTGGGCAAAAAAATAAGTTTATGATCAAGGAAGGTCTGCGGCGTTTCATTGACTTTCCGGCATTCAAATAATAAAGAATTTGTGAGGTGACGAGTATGCTTTCATTTGATATTACAGACAGACACGTCCGCATTATTCGTGGTACGGAGAATCGTGGCAAGATCAAGGTTGCTGACGCTTCTACCATTGATGTAGGCGAGGGTCTGATTGTTAATGGTCACATAAAAGATATACCGAAAATGGCAACGCTCATCAATGATGAGCTCAAAAATAAGAGAATGGCTGATAAGGAAGCTGTAATCAGTATTTCATCAAACCTTATCATCTTTAAGGAGCTGCATATTCCTAAGGCAAAGGGAACTCAGCTGCTGACAATGGTACAGAACCAGATGCAGCACACAATGGGTATAGCAGAGGATTACTCCATCTCATATACTATAGCAGGAGAAGTTGAAGAAGACGGTGTTCAGGCACTTAAGGTACTGGCTACTGCTTGTCCTTTCGAGGTTGTTGACTGCTTCAGAAAAGTATTCTCCATGCTTGGCATCATTCTCCGTTCGGTAGTTGTATCCTGCAACTCCATTTCGAGAATTATCCTTAACAACCCCAAGTCCAGAGCTAAGATGCCTATGCTGCTGGTTCAGATCGACCCCAACTTTGTAAGCCTTAATCTTTATGAAAACAACCAGCTTACATTCTCACGTTTTGCTTCCATTGATCCGGAGGACTATGACAATCCCGAGGACTACATATATGAGGCTGTAAATGAGAACGTTTTCAGAATGTTCCAGTTCCAGAAGTCAAGAAACGGAGACAATCCTATCCAGAACGTTGTGTTCTACGGAGATACCAGTGAGTATATCCGTCTTACAAACGCTCTGGAGCAGATGGACATCGAAACCAGCATCCTGGGCGTTCCCAATAACATAGGTGGATATGAGAACTTTGAGTTCCAGGCATATGCAAACGCTATCGGTGCTATGTTCCGTTCCAACAAGGATACAGAGCGTATCAACCTTATCGAGCTTGATGCGGCTA
>JAFLUJ010000340.1 GCA_022511485.1 Oscillospiraceae bacterium
TAAGGCTGTCAAGAAGGACATCGCCAGAGTAAAAACTATTCTGCGTGAGCGTACCCGCGACGGTCAGTAACTGAGGGGAGGAAACGGAAATGGCTGAAAGAAATCTTAGAAAAACAAGAGTTGGCAAGGTCGTTTCAAACAAGATGGATAAGACCATCGTTGTTGCGATCGTAGATAACGTACAGCACCCGCTGTATAAGAAGATCGTCAAGAGAACCAACAAGGTAAAGGCTCATGACGCGAACAACAGCTGCAATATCGGTGATCGCGTTGAGATCATGGAGACACGTCCTATATCCAAGGATAAGAGATGGCGTCTCGTAAAGATCATCGAGCACGCTAAGTAAGGGTGCAAGGATGCGTGACCGGGTGCGAGAGTGCGTGACAGAGAGAGCAGACAAAGAGGGGCGGCAGAGATGGCAGACAGAGGCGGCGTCGGTCAAATGTATCCGAGGACAGAGCGCGGCTGTGTTTATGAGAAGCACGGGGGCGTTGATGTCCCGACCAGTTCAAAAAATTGAAAGTCAGAGGGTTGAGAAGCAGTGCGCAGGACTTGATTCTTGCCTCTTGCCTCTTAAACTCTTGCTTCTAATGGAAGGAGTTAATCGCTGTGATTCAGATGCAGACTTATTTAAAAGTCGCTGATAACACGGGCGCCAAGGAACTTATGTGTATCAGAGTTCTTGGCGGTACCCGCAGAAGATATGCAAACATCGGCGATGTAGTTGTTGCTTCCGTCAAGAAAGCAACACCAGGCGGCGTTGTTAAGAAGGGCGACGTTGTCAAGGCAGTTATCGTACGTTCAGCAAAGGGTCTCCGTCGTGACGACGGAACTTATATCCGCTTCGACGAAAACGCTGCCGTTATCATCAGGGAAGACAAAAACCCCAGAGGTACCCGTATCTTTGGACCAGTTGCCCGTGAGCTGAGAGACAAGGACTATATGAAGATCCTTTCCCTTGCTCCCGAGGTTCTGTAAGGAGGCGTACTGAAAATGAATAAATTGCACGTTAAAACCGGCGACACCGTAGTGATCCTTTCCGGTAAGGATAAGGGCAAGCAGGGCAAGATCCTGGAGGTTTCCCCCAAGGAGGGTAAGGTGATCGTTGAGGGTCTCAATATCGTTACCAAGCACGTTAAACCCAGACAGATGGGTCAGCAGGGCGGCATCGTTAAGTGCGAAGCTCCCCTCTACGCTTCAAAGGTAATGGCTGTATGTCCTAAGTGCGGCAAGCCTACAAGACTTGCTCATAAGATCGAATCCGATGGCAAAAAGGTAAGAGTCTGCAAGCACGCAGACTGCGGAAAAGCATATTAAGGAAAGGAGTAATTGAAATGGCATCTAATATGAAAGAGCTTTATGTCAGCACAGTAGCTCCTGCTTTAATGAAGAAGTTCGGATACAAGAGCGTTATGCAGATACCAAAGATCGACAAGGTCGTTATCAACGTGGGCGCTGGCGAGGCTAAGGACAATGCCAAGGTCATTGATGCTATCATGACCGATCTTGCGGCTATCACAGGTCAGAAGCCTATCGTTTGCCGCGCTAAGAAGTCCGTTGCTAACTTCAAGCTCCGTGAGGGTATGCCTATCGGCGTTAAAGTTACTCTCAGAAGCGAAAAGATGTATGAGTTTCTGGACAGACTGTTCAATGTTGCGTTCCCCCGTGTACGTGACTTCAGAGGAATAAACGGCAACTCCTTCGACGGCAGAGGAAACTACTCCACCGGTATCAAGGAACAGCTTATTTTCCCTGAGATCGAGTACGATAAGATCGACAAGGTTCGCGGCATGGATATAAACATTATCACTACCGCAAACACAGATGAGGAAGCCAAGGCTCTTCTTGAGCTGATGGGCGCTCCTTTCGCTAAGTAACAGGGAGGGATAATTAAAGATGGCTAAAACGTCTATGAAGGTTAAGCAGCAGAGAACCCCTAAGTACAGCACAAGAGCTTACAACAGATGTAAGATCTGCGGCAGACCTCACGCATATATGAGAAAGTTCGGCATTTGCCGTATCTGCTTCAGGGAGCTTGCTCACGACGGTCAGATCCCCGGCGTGAAGAAGGCAAGCTGGTAATCTGCCGGGCGGCACGCAATGGCGGGCAAGCGCACGGCTGCTGCTAAAGTATAATCAAGGAGGTTAACTGTTATGCAAATCACAGATACAATTGCAGATATTCTTACAAGAATCCGTAATGCAAATTCTGCTAAGCACGCAACTGTTGACGTTCCTGCTTCCAATATGAAGAAGGCTATAACTCAGATCCTCGTTGACGAGGGCTATCTCAAGAGTTATCAGATCATTGACGACGGAAAGCAGGGCATCATCAGGATCACATTGAAGTACGGCGAGAACAAGTCTCAGGTCATCACCGGTCTGAGAAGAGTTTCCAAGCCGGGTCTTCGTATTTATTCAAGCTGCGAGGATATGCCCAAGGTTATGAAGGGGCTCGGTATCGCGATCGTTTCCACTTCCAAGGGCGTTATGACCGATAAGAAGGCAAGAGAGCTTCATGTCGGCGGCGAAGTCCTTGCATTCGTATGGTAAGGAGGAACAAGTAAATGTCAAGAATAGGCAGAAAGCCCATTACTGTTCCCGCAGGCGTTGATGTTAAGATCGACGGCTCTACCGTTACGGTTAAGGGACCTAAGGGCACACTTACAAATACCTTCAACAAGGATATTTCTATCAAGCATGAAGGTACTGAAATAATTGTTGAGCGTCCGTCCGAGAGCAAGACTCACAAGTCTCTCCACGGTCTCACAAGAACACTTATCAACAATATGGTTGAGGGCGTTACAAACGGCTATGCCAAGTCTCTGGACATTGAGGGCGTTGGTTACCGTGCTCAGAAGCAGGGTAAGAACCTTGTTATGAATCTGGGTTACTCACATCAGGTCATCGTTCCCGAGACAGATGGTATCACCATTGACGTTCCCGCTCCCAACAAGATCGTTATCAACGGCATCGACAAGCAGAAAGTCGGTCAGTTCGCTGCTGAAGTCCGCGAAAAGAGACCTCCCGAGCCCTACAAGGGCAAGGGTATCCGTTACACCGGCGAGAGGATCATCCGCAAGGAAGGTAAAGCCGGTAAAGGTAAGAAGTAAGGTAATCCTATTGTATAGGAAAATGGGACAGTTCGCGGGAAGCACCGTGCGACTACTATTTTCCGTTTGAAAAGGAGTTGAAATTATCATGGTTAAGCAGATAAACAGAAAAGCTGCAAGAGCAAAAAGACAGCTTCGTGTACGCTCCAAGATAAGCGGCACAGCAGAATGTCCGAGACTTAATGTTTTCCGCAGCGCTAAGCATATCTACGCTCAGATCATCGACGATGTGGCAGGAGTTACTCTCTGCGCTGCTTCCTCCCTTGAAAAGGGTTTCGATGGAAACGGCGGAAACAAGGAAGGCGCTTTCAAGGTTGGCGAGATGATCGCTAAGAAGGCTTCCGAAAAGGGCATTAAGGACGTTGTATTTGACCGCGCAGGCTATCTCTACCACGGAAGAGTGGCTGAGCTTGCAGAGGGCGCGAGAAAGGGCGGTCTGAACTTCTGATTCGGACCGGTAGAAGGAGGTAATACTTTTGGCAAACACAAAGATAGATGCTTCCGGCATGGAGCTTTCTGAAAAGGTAGTTGCTATAAACAGAGTTGCCAAGACCGTTAAGGGCGGACGTATCTTCAAGTTCGCTGCTCTGGTAGTTGTAGGCGACGGCAACGGTACAGTTGGCTTCGGCATGGGCAAATCAGGCGAAGTACCCGACGCTATCCGTAAGGGTATCGAGGACGCTAAGAAAAATCTTATCAAGATCTCACTTAAGGGAACTACTATCCCCCACGAGATCATCGGCAAGTTCGGCGCAGGCAGAGTTCTCATGAAGCCCGCTGCTCCCGGTACTGGTGTTATCGCAGGCGGTCCTGTCCGTGCTGTTGTTGAAATGGCCGGCATCAAGGACATCAGAACAAAGTCTCTTCGTTCCAACAACGCCTGCAACGTGGTAAGAGCTACTATCAACGGTCTCTCTCAGTGCCGCAGCGCAAAGGAAGTTGCTGAGATCAGAGGAAAGTCCGTTAAGGAAATCTTAGGTTAAGGAGGTCGAGGCAGAATGGCAAAGAAAATAAAGCTTGTAAGAAGCCTTAACAGCGTTAAGAAGAATCAGTATGCTACAGCGATCGCTCTCGGACTCCGCAAGATCGGTGATACTACCGTTCAGCCCGATAACGACGCTACAAAGGGCAAGATAAACAAGATCGCTCACCTCGTAGAGGTGACAGAAGCATAACTACCGCAAGGAGGTGCGAAAGCTATGAAAATTCATGAATTATCCCCTGCTGACGGCGCTAACAGAGACGTCAAGAGGATCGGCAGAGGTCACGGCTCAGGCAACGGCAAGACTGCCGGCAAGGGTCATAAGGGTCAGAACGCCCGTTCAGGCGGCGGTGTAAGACCCGGATTTGAGGGCGGTCAGATGCCTCTCGCAAGAAGAATCCCTAAGAGGGGCTTCAATAACGTTTTCGCTGAGAAGCCCGAGGTCATCAACGTTTCCGACCTTGCAAAGTTCAAGGAGGGCACAGTAGTTGACGCAGAGCTGCTCAAGGCTGCCGGTATCGTTAAGAAGATCGGCAACGGCGTAAAGGTTCTCGGCAAGGGAGAGCTTAATGTTAATCTCACTGTAAAAGCAGCAGCTTTTTCAGAATCAGCTAAGGAAAAAATTGAGAAGGCAGGCGGAAAGGCTGAGGTGATGTAATGTGTTTACAGTCTTCAGAAACGCCTGGAAGGTTCCGGAGTTAAGGAAGAAGATCCTTTACACATTACTGATAATACTCGTTTTCAGGATCGGCTGTCATGTTCCCGTTCCGTTTATTGACCCAAGCGCGGTTAGTGAGATGTTCAGCGACGGAAATTTCCTGAGCTATATGGACACCCTCACCGGTGGTGCTCTTTCACAGAGTACGCTGTTCTCGCTGTCGATACAGCCGTATATCAATGCGTCCATTATTGTACAGCTTCTTACCTATGCGCTGCCTCCTCTGGAAAACCTCCAGAAGGAAGGCGAATCCGGCAGGAAGAAGCTCCAGAAGATCACAAGCTTTGTTTCTCTGGCGATAGCGCTGGTAATGTCCTACGCATATTACCTTACACTGAAAAACAAGTTTGCTCTTTCCTATACCGGAGGAGCTGCCGGTGTGTTTACGGGTATAGTTATCGTGCTGTCATTTACGGCAGGTGCAAGCATTGTTGTATGGCTTGGAAACAGGATAAATGAAAACGGCATAGGCAACGGTGTTTCGATGATACTTTTTGCGGGTATCGTTTCAAGAGGTCCGAGCGCGATATTGAAGATGTGGCGGGCTGGCGAGATAGATAAGAAATATTATCTGATAGCTCCGCTGATACTGCTGATATTCATTGCTATGATCGGATTCATCGTGTTTATGAACGAATCGGAAAGACGCATACCGATACAGTATGCAAAAAGGGTCGTTGGCAGAAAGCAGTACGGCGGACAGAGCACGCATATTCCTATCAAGATCGCAATGAGCGGCGTTATGCCTATCATCTTTGCGATGGCGATCATGTCGCTGCCCTCTACGCTGGCGATGTTCAAGGCTCCTGCGGCTAATCCCGAAACCTTATGGCAGAAATTCTATGCGGGATTTATCAGCTTCTTCAGCTACAGAAGTCCCTGGTATGCTATACTTTACTTTGTACTGATAATTGCATTTAACTATTTCTATGTTTCAATGCAGTACAATCCTATAGAGATCGCAAACAATCTCCGTCAGAATAACGGAGGCATCCCGGGTATCCGTCCCGGTAAGCCTACAAGCGATTTCATTCAGAGGGTACTGGGCAAGATCACATTGGTGGGAGCTTTCTTCCTTGGTGTAATTGCTATATTCCCGATATTCACCAGCATGGCATTCCCACAGCTGGGTATCGCGATGGGCGGTACTTCTATCCTTATCGTTGTAAGCGTTGTACTTGAAACGGTAAGAACTCTGGAATCCCAGATGATGATGAGACATCACAAGGGCTTCCTCGAATAAGCAGGGAAGACCCTGCGGGCAGAGTTTTACAGACATAGTTCGAGTTGTATTTTCAGACAAATCAATTAAAATTTAATATGGGAGGATTATTATGAACCTGATTTTATTGGGCGCTCCGGGCGCGGGAAAAGGCACTCAGGCAGAGGTTATCAGCGATAAGCTTGGTATTCCCCAGATCTCAACGGGAAATATCCTGCGTGAGGCTGTTAAAAACGGCACAGAATGCGGACTTCAGGCAAAGAGCTATATGGAAAGCGGAGCTCTCGTTCCCGACGAGGTAGTTATCGGTATCCTTAAGGACAGAATCGCCGAGGACGACTGCAAAAAGGGATATATCCTTGACGGATTCCCCAGAACTGTTCCCCAGGCAGAGGCTCTTGAAAAGATGGGAATAAACATCGATAAGGTCATCTCTATCGAAGTTCCCGACGAGAAGATCCAGAGCAGACTTTCCGGAAGAAGAGTTTGTGAAAAGTGCGGAGCTTCCTATCATATTGAGTTCAACCCTCCCAAGCAGGACGGCATTTGCGACAAGTGCGGCGGAAACGCTGTACAGCGTAAGGACGACGCTCCTGAGACCGTTATCGAAAGACTTAAGACCTACCATGAGCAGACTGCTCCCCTTGCGGATTTCTACGACAAGAAGGGCAAGCTCACAGTTGTTCAGGGTCAGGAAGAGGTCAAGGACACATCCAGGCTCGTTCTTGAAGCAGTAAATGCTTAATTATTCACGAAAAGCGTGATACAAAATGATAAGTGTCAAATCAAAAACAGAGCTGGAGAAAATGCGCAAAGCCGGGATCATCGCAGGCAACGCGCTCCACTTCGGCGGACAGTCAATAAGAGCAGGCATGACCACCTATGAGCTGGATAAGATCATACACGACTATATCGTAAAGAACGGCGCAAAGCCTTCCTTTCTGGGCTACGGAGGATTTCCCGGTTCGGCTTGCATAAGCCTGAACGATCAGGTGATCCACGGCATCCCCTCCAAAAAGGTGAGGATCAAGGAGGGCGATATCGTCAGCATAGACGTGGGAGCTTATATCGACGGCTTTCACGGAGATACGGCATATACTTTTCCGGTGGGAAAAATTTCAGACGAGGCAAAACAGCTTCTGAAAGTAACCGAGGAAAGCCTGTATCTGGGCATCGAGCAGGCGATAGTTGGAAACCGCATTGGAGATATAGGTCATGCCGTTGAAGAGCACTGCGTTTCACACGGATATGGAGTAGTCACAAAATATATAGGACACGGAGTGGGAAGGAATCTTCACGAATCTCCGGAGGTCCCCAACTACGGCAAGCCGGGACACGGTCCGAGGCTTGTGGCAGGAATGACTATCGCCATTGAACCGATGATAAATGCCGTTGGAGAGGATGTAAGAGTTCTTAAGGACGGATGGACGGTGCTGACAAAATCAGGCTCACTTTCAGCTCATTTTGAGCATTCGGTGGCGATCACACCGGACGGACCGGTACTGCTTACCAAGCCCACCCTTTGAGAAGTCGGCGAGACTGCGGATTTAAGGAGGTTAGGCTGTGGAGGCAAAAACCGGAATGATAGTCAGGTCGGCAGCAGGACGGGACAAGGGCAAATTTATGGTGATAGTTTCCATAGAGGGAGATTTCGCTTATATTGCCGACGGCAGGGAGCGGAAGCTCGACAAGCCCAAGAAGAAGCGTCTTAAGCATATACGGGTCACAAATACCGTTGTGGACGCGGACTGCATGGCGACCGATAAAGGACTGAGAAAACTGCTGCGCGGATACGCGGAACAGTCCATTTCCTAAAGAGGGAGGCGTTTGCTTGTCTAAGGAAGATGTTATCGAAATCGAAGGTACAGTTATAGAGGCTCTGCCCAATGCAATGTTTCAGGTGGAGCTTGCTAACGGACATAAAATTCTTGCTCATGTTTCCGGTAAGCTCAGAATGAACTATATCAGGATCGTTCCGGGCGACAAGGTCACGGTTGAGATGTCGCCTTACGACCTCACAAAGGGCAGAATTACCTGGAGAGCTAAATAATCAAAGGCGGCGTGTCCGTGTAACAGAAAGCGGCTTGTCCGTCTCGGAAAGGCGGTAATTTTATGAAGGTAAGACCATCTGTTAAGCCTATGTGCGAAAAGTGCAAGGTCATCAAAAGAAAAGGCAAGGTCATGGTTATCTGCGAAAATCCCAAGCATAAGCAGCGCCAGGGCTAAGCTATCAATCTAATTTCTATAATCTAACAATCTAAATATCTAATATGGAGGTGTGTTGTAATGGCACGTATTGCCGGCGTTGACCTTCCAAAGAATAAGAGAGTTGAAATAGGTCTCACTTATATCTACGGAATCGGACGCAAATCTGCTGAGGTCATCCTCGCAAACACTGGCATCAATCCTGACATCAGGATCAAGGATCTTACTGAGGACGATGTTGCTAAGCTTCGTGAGTATATTGACCATAACTTTATGGTAGAAGGCGATCTGAGAAGAAATGTTGCTCTCAACATCAAGAGACTTGTTGAGATCGGCTGCTATCGCGGAGTTCGTCACAGAAAGGGTCTCCCCGTAAGAGGTCAGAGAACCAAGACTAACGCAAGAACCCGTAAGGGTCCTGTTAAGACAATTGCTAACAAGAAGAAGTAAGGAGGGAAATTAATGGCTCAGGTCAAGGGCAAAAAGACGGTCATCAGACGCCGTCGTGAACGTAAAAACATTGAAAATGGAGCTGTTCATATCCAGTCCACTTTCAACAACACGATCGTAACCATCACCGATACACAGGGCAACGCTATTTCATGGGCGTCAGCAGGCGGACTTGGTTTCAGAGGATCAAAGAAATCCACTCCCTTTGCTGCTCAGACTGCTGCGGAAACCGCTGCAAGAGCTGCTATGGAGCATGGTCTTAAAACCGTTGAGGTTTATGTAAAGGGTCCGGGAGCAGGAAGAGAAGCTGCTATCAGAGCGCTTCAGATGGTAGGCCTTGAGGTCAAGCTCATCAAGGATGTTACTCCTATCCCCCACAACGGATGCCGTCCTCCCAAGAGAAGACGCGTCTAATTTACAGGAGGTGTTATTTTAAATGGCTTTGAATAAAGAACCTATCCTGAAAAGGTGCAGATACCTGGGTATCAGTCCTATGGTAATGGGCATCTCTAAGGAGTCCAACAGAAATCCCGGAGCAAACAGCAGAAAAAAGGTTTCGGAATACGGCACACAGCTCAAGGAAAAGCAGAAGCTGAAATTTATTTACGGCGTTCTGGAAAAGCCTTTTGCTCACTATTTTGAGATCGCTGAAAAAATGGAAGGCAAGACAGGTGATAACCTTATCACTATTCTTGAGTCAAGACTGGATAATGTAGTTTACAGAATGGGACTTTCTCTCACAAGACGTGAGGCAAGACAGCTTGTTACACACAGACACTTTACTGTAAACGGCAAGCGTATCAACATCCCCTCTTACAGAATTAAGGTGGGAGACGTCATTTCTCTTTATGAGGGAAGCCGCAGCAGTGCTAAGTTCAAGGATGTAGTTGAGCAGACCGCAAGCAGAACAGTTCCTCTCTGGCTGGAATCAGACAAGGCAAATTTTGCAGCTAAGGTTACTCGTATGCCTAATACAGAGGATCTTGACTACGAGACTCAGACACACCTTATTGTCGAGCTGTACTCCAAGTAATAGATTTAATACGATACGTTATCCGCAACTTGAAATAGGAGGGTTTTATCATGCTTGAACCAATTCAGAAGGCGGAAATTGATACCGTCGAGCTTAAAAGCAACGGAACCTACGGCAAATTTACTGTTGCTCCGCTGGAGCGCGGCTACGGACACACTCTTGGCAACAGTCTGAGACGTGTTCTGCTCTCCTCACTTCCAGGCGTCGCTGTAACATCTGTAAAGATCGACGGCGTACACCATGAACTGTCTACCGTTCCCGGCGTTAAGGAGGACGTTACAGAGATCGTCCTGAACCTTAAAGGACTTACCGCCAAGCTTCACGGCGAAGGACCTAAGACAGTCTATATCGAAGCAGAGGACGAGTGCGAGGTTACTGCGGGTGACATTAAAACCGACTCCGAGGTGGACATTCTTGTACCTGAAATGCATATCGCAACTTTAGGCAAGGATGCAAAGCTCTATATGGAAATTACGATCGACAAGGGCAGAGGTTATGTCCCTGCCGAGAAAAACAAGCAGCTCTCAAACTTTGGTATCGACGTTATTGCGGTGGATTCTATCTATACCCCCGTATTGAAGGTGAACTACTCCGTTGAGGACACTCGTCTCGGACAGGTAACAGACTATGACAAGCTCATTCTCGAAGTCTGGACGGACGGCGTTGTTTCCGCTAAGGAGGCTGTTTCACAGGCAGCCAATCTCCTCATTGAGCATCTGAAGCCGTTTACCGAGCTTTCCGATGAATCCGCGATCACTGAGATAATGATCGAAAAGGACGACAAGGGCAAAGAAAAGATCCTTGAGATGACCATTGAGGAACTTGACTTGTCGGTACGTTCATTCAACTGTCTGAAACGTGCCGGAATCAACACGGTCGATGACCTTATCAACAAGTCCGAGGAAGAGATGATGAAGGTCAGAAACCTCGGAAAGAAATCCTTCGACGAAGTCAAGGAGAAGCTCCAGTCTCTGGGCTTTGACCTCAGCTCCGAGGAGGAATAACCGCGATCCTGTATCGCGCTGATTTGATATGTAAGGAGTGATATATATGCCAGGAACCAGAAAGCTGGGACGTACAAGCGACCACAGAAGAGCTATGCTCAGAGCGATGGTGACATATCTTCTTGAAAACGGCAAGATCGAGACAACAGTTACCAGAGCAAAAGAGGTTCGGTCTATGACAGAGAAAATGATCACCACTGCCAAGACTGACGACCTGCATTCCAAGAGGCAGGTACTGGCTTACGTTACCAAGGAGGATGTCGTTAAGAAGCTTTTTGACGAGATCGCACCCAAGTATGCCGACAGAAACGGCGGTTATACAAGAATAGTGAAGATAGGTCCAAGACGCGGCGACGCTGCTGAAATGGCTATCATCTCATTGGTGGACTAAGTTCCGGAATAATAACACCCCGCAGAGACTGACACGGCAGCGGCACAGAAACTCTATGCACCCGTGTCGTGACCTTACCCTTACCGATATAGTATGCAGCGGAAAGGGTAAAGGCTCAGCCTTTTGAGGGGTGTTTTTGCTTTCGTATTTTTGTGAAAACCACTTGACAAAAAGGAATCGGCATTGTATAATATAAATAATAAAAGGGCACACCGATGAACGGTTGCTCCCTTGTGAAAAGTTATAAAAAATAACCGCCGCGTTTGGGGAAACTTGGGCGGTTATTTTTTATGCTGCCTTACTTTTTCTTACACTCCATCTTTCTTTTTCCGTGTAAAAATCGGCAAAGGAGAGGGTAAGGAAGGTAGGGGGCTCCGGGGGTAGGA
>JAFLUJ010000341.1 GCA_022511485.1 Oscillospiraceae bacterium
AGGATTGAACAAAAGCAGCATCGGGAAAAGCTCGAGTCTTCCTGCCAGCATATCGAAGATCAGCACCAGCTTGCTGGGTATTGAGAAAAATCCGAAATTCGCTGATGGACCTACCAGTTCAAGTCCCGGACCTATGTTGTTCACAGCCGACACTACCGATGTAAAGTTGGTAATAAGGTCGTGGTTGTCAAAGGAAATTATCCCGATGGACACCACCATAAGTGCAAGATATGCAACGATATAAACACCTACGGTATGCACGGTCTCATCTTCAATAGGATGTCCGTCCATGGTTATTTTCTTCACCTGTTTGGGATGGATCATTGCAAGCAGCTCTCTGCTCAGATTCTTGAACAGGATAATAATTCTCGAGACCTTCATTCCGCCGCCGGTGCTTCCGGCGCAGGCGCCAACAAACATAAGCAGGACAAGTACGGTCCTCGAAAGCTCCGGCCAGTTGTTAAAGTCGGCAGTGGAAAATCCCGTGGTCGAAATAACCGACGACACTGCAAATGACGAATCCAGCAGTGCCTGTCCAAAGCCGTTTATGCCATTCATGATATTATAGGTGATTATCAGCACAGATACGATCACTATCACGAAAAACACCCGTACCTCCAAGCTGAACACCTCGCGGAATTTTCCCTTAAGCAGAAAGAAATAGCTGTTGAAATTCACCGAAAACAAAAGCATAAAAGCAATTACGATGATCTGATTATACACCGAAAAGCTGCCGATGCTGTCTCCGTAGATACCGAAGCCGCCGGTGCCCGCTGTGGCGACAGCGGTGTTAAGAGCTTCAAACGGCGTCAATCCTCCGAAAAGCAGAAGTATAAATTCGATCAGGGTCAGTACGAAATAAATTCCGTACAGCAGAAGCGCTGTTGTTTTTACTCTCGGGACAAGCTTGCTTACCGATGGTCCGGGGGATTCTGCTTTCATTATGTGCATATTCTGCGCGCCCGACAGATGCACAAACGCCATAATGAACACCAGCACGCCCATTCCGCCGACCCAGTGGGTAAAGCTTCTCCACATAAGCATGGATTTAGAGAGTGCTTCCACGTCGTCCAGTATGCTTGCGCCGGTTGTGGTAAAGCCTGAAACCGTCTCGAAAAGCGCATCGATGAACGACGGTATTTCTCCTGACAGAAAAAACGGAAGCGAGCCGAAGATCGAAAGTACTATCCAGCTAAGGGAAACAATTACAAAGCCCTCTCTGGAATAGAGCTTTTTGTTCTGGGGCTTTTTAATTTTCGTAAGCATCAGACCGATGGAAACGCAGATCGCCGCCGTTGCCAGAAACCACCACACCGTACTTTCTCCGTAGCAAACGGCGGTGATTATGGGAACAGCCATGAAGATCGCTTCAAAGATCAATATATAGCCGAGAATATAGGTTATCATTCTGTAATTCATAAAAAATACCCGTTATCTTAGAATATCCGTTATATCGTGAAGCTCGGAGCTGTCGGAAACGATGACCACCGTATCCTCCGGCTCAATTGTGTCAGAGCCTCGGGGGATAACCACCTTTTTCCCGCGGAGGATCGCTGCCACCAGGATCCCGTCCCTTAGCTTAAGGTTCATAAGCGGTGTTCCGGTAATGGAGCTTGAATCTTTTATGATAAACTCCGCCGCTTCGATCTTGCCCTTTATTACCTGATGAAGCTGCTCTACGTTGCTTCCCTGGGCGTTTTTGATGGAGCGGACATAACGGACTATCAGATCGGACGTTATGTTTTTCGGATAAATGATGGTGTCAAGCTCCAGCTGCTTTATCACGTTCGCGAAATCGATCCGGTTTATTTTCGTTACAAGCTTGGCACTTCCGGAGCTGTGGGCGAAAAGCGACAGGAGAATGTTTTCCTCGTCCAGATTTGTAAGCGCCACAAACGCTCCCGTCTGTGCCAGACCCTCTTCAAGAAGTACTTCCTGATCCGAAGCGTCGCCGTTTATTACCGTAACGCTGCTTCCCCAGAGAGCGCACAGCTCGTCGCTTCTTTGCGGGTCTTTTTCAATTATCTTGACGGAAACGCCGTCGTTTACCAGAATATTGCACAGGTAATGTCCAAGCTCTCCGCCTCCGACTATCATAACGTCCTTTACGGACTTGGACTTATAGTTGATCTTTCTGAAAAAGTCGTTCACCTTTTGGGGAGAAGCTATTATTGAAATAACGTCCCGCTCTTCAAACACTGTGTTTCCGTTTACTATGTATGCCTCGTCGCCCCGCTCCAGCGTGCAGACCAGAACGTCACAGCCCAGCTTTGAGGACAGCTCCTTTACTGCCACTCCCACAAGCGGCGAGCCTTCGGGTACTTTGAGCTTTATAAGCTCCACTCTGCCTCTGCAAAATGTGTCGATGTTTATTGCCGACGGAAAGCGCAGTACACGCGCGATCTCCTCCGCTGCTGCCTGCTCGGGATTTATGACCATTGCAAGTCCAAGCTCGTCCTTTAAAAAGGGAGCTTCGCTGCTGTACTGAGGACTTCTTACTCTCGCGATGGTCTTGCAGTTACCTGCTTTTTTTGCTATAAGACAGCACAGCAGATTGAGCTCATCCGAGCCGGTGACTGCGATCATAAGATCCGCGTTCTCTATTCCCGCCTCCTGCTGTACAAGATGTGTTGCTCCGTTTCCGGTCACGCACATAACGTCGCATTTTGAGGATACAGCATTAAGCTTTTTTGCATCCAGGTCAATAACGGTTATGTTGTTTCCCTGTTCGTTAAGCTGCTCTGCAAGAGCCTCTCCGACCTTGCCGCAGCCAATGATAATAATATTCAAAGGCAGTCCGCCTCCTTTACACAGTCTATTATAAACCATTTTTGGAGGAATGTCAATAAATTTCCTGAATCATAAGAATTTTTCATTGCACACCGGACTATGTTCTTTGTATCTTGAGGAAGCAAGATTATACTATTTCCCGTTTTATTTTTGAGGCTCATCAAGCAGCTCAGAAGCTTCCTTCATAAGCTTGATGACAGGCAGATGCTGAGGACAGACGCTTTCGCACTGACCGCATTCCACGCAGTCAGACGCCTTTCCGCTGCGGGAAGTCAGATTGCCGTAGAAGGATTTGCCTCGCCACGCCTCGTTATATGTACGGATCGTGTTTACCGCCTTGAAAATATCGGGGATGCTTATTTTCGACGGACATCCGTCACAGCAGTATCTGCATGATGTACAGCCGATCTGGGGAATATCCAGCATGAGCTTCGTTACCTCATCTATTACAGCCCGGTCCTTTTCGGTCAGAGGTTCAAAATTGGTGAACGTTCCTATATTATCGCTCATCTGCTCTTCATCGGACATCCCGGACAGGATCGTCATAACGCCGGGCAGAGACGCGGCAAACCTCAGCGCCCATGAAGCAGCGGAGTGATCCGGTCTTGCTTCCTTGTATTTTGCTTCAAGCTCGGGTTTCATGCCTGCTAATGTTCCGCCCTTTACCGGCTCCATGATTATTATGGGGATATTTCTGCTGTGCAGGATCTCATACAGCTCGCCGGAGCGTATGATGGGATTGCTCCAGTCAACATAATTAAGCTGTATCTGGACAAATTCCACCTCCGGATGCTTGTCAAGCACCTTCTCTAAAAGCTCGGGACTGCCATGATAGGAAAATCCGAAATGCTTTATTTTGCCCTCCGATTTTTTCTGCATCCCCCATGAAAAGCAGTCGAATTTTTCGTAGGTATCGTAGTTATAGCCGTCCTCAAGGGAATGGAGAAGATAAAAGTCGAAATACTCCACCCCTGCCCGTTCAAGCTGCTCGTTAAAAATGCGGTCTCTGTCATCATTGCTTTTTATGTTCCATGCAGGAAGCTTGGTGGCAAGATAGAATGAATCCCTTGGATACCGCTTCACGACAGCTTCCCTTGCTGCGGATTCCGATTCTCCGCCATGATATACATATGCGGTGTCAAAATAGTTGAATCCTGCTTTCATGTAAGTGTCCACCATATTGCAGACTCTTTCCATGTCGATCTTTTCTTCCTTTTGCGGAAGTCTCATCAGACCAAAACCAAGCTTCGGCATAACATTCAGATCAATAGACATATTCTTGTCCTCCTTCATTACTGCTTTTAGACCTGTGCTCTTACTGCTGTTTTATATATCTCTGTAACATCCTCGGGCGAAAGCCTTACAAATCCCCATGTTTTGCCGTCCTCCCCGTATCTGAGCTTTTTCACCATAACAGGAATGTCCTCTTCCTTTGCACCAAGCTCCTCAAAGTTTACCGGCATACCAATGCTGTGCAGGAAGCTTCTGAACCGGCGGATACCCTCCAAAGCTGTTGCTTCCGGATCTTCAAAATTCATCTCACATCCGAAAACTCTTGTCGCCATCTGACAGAACCGCATAACGTCATGCTTATATACAAACTCCATCCATGCCGGCATTATCACCGCCAGACCTGCTCCGTGAGCGCAGTCGTAAAGAGCTGACAGCTCATGTTCGATTCCGTGGCTGTTCCAGTCCTGACTTCTGCCAACTCCCACCAGACCGTTATGTGCGACCATTCCTGCCCACATGATATTGGCTCTGGCTTCATAATTATCGGGATCGGCTATGACCCTGGGAGTTTCCTTTACCATTGTTATGAGAACAGCCTCACACAGACGATCGGTTATTTCCACTTCCTTTGTGTTGGTGAAATATCTTTCAAAAACGTGAGCCATAATATCCGTTGCGCCACAGGCGGTCTGATATGCGGGAAGTGTCTGTGTAAGCTCAGGATCTAATATAGAAAATTTCGCCCTTAGTGCATCTGAGCCCGTACCACGTTTCAGCAAGCCTTCTTCTTTAGTGATTACCGAATCTCCCGAACCCTCACTGCCTGCTGCTGCAATAGTAAGGATCACTCCGACAGGCAAGGCTTTTTCCACCTTTTTTCCGCTGTAAAAATCCCAGAAGTCTCCGTCATAAGGTACTCCTGCCGCAATAGCCTTTGCCGAATCAATGACAGAACCGCCTCCCACCGCAAGAATGAGACCTACATTCTCCTTACGGCATAGTTCGATCCCTTTATATACAAGAGTATCACGGGGATTTGGCTGAACTCCGCCAAGCTCTGTGAATTCCACGCCGCTGCCCTGCAGGGACTTCTTTACCCTGTCCAGAAGTCCCGATCTCACAACAGAACCTCCCCCATAGTGGATAAGGACCTTTCCGCTGCTGTACTTTTTCACATACTCTCCGCACTCGTTTTCCCTGCCTCTTCCGAATACAAATTCAGTGGGGCTGTAAAAGTTGAAATTATCCATTTTTAAACCTCCATTAAAAATTTGGATTTTATTGATATAAGTTTATCATATCCATAATAAAATATCAACACCAGCATTAAATGAATAGAGATTTTTACAATTTTTCAGGATATAAATTATATTTTCTGTCCTGCTATAGTGCTATAATATAATGCGTGCTCAACAACTGCACCTTTGGCGCAGTTGTTGCTTCGGCGGGATCATCTCGCCGAAATCGCCAAAATTCAAAGAATTTTGGCGGCACTACTTGATTAATGATTGAATATACAATACCGGCGAGGGATCATTATGGCAGAAAATAAAAAGCACGTATTTGAGGAAAAGCTTACAAAGGGAGAAGATATTGACGAGGATATTTTACTTGAAAGCTTCAAGCGGAACGAACATAACAGTCTGAAGATCCTTCTTGGACTTTATAAGGGACAGTATTTCAGACTGTTTATGGCTGTTCTGCTGTTTGCGATAAAGCATACTCCCGTATGGGTGCTTCCTATAACCACTGCAAATATAATAAATGCTGCCACAGGACATGACGAAAACGCTCTCAGAACTATAGTTACCAACACAGTCATAATGGCAGTTCTTATATTGCAGAACGTTATCACCAATTATTTTCATACATATTTCTACGCCAAAGCAATAAGAAACGTTGAATGCGGGCTTCGCAGCTCAATGGTGAGAAAGCTCCAGCAGCTTTCCATAACATATCATAACGAAATGCAGTCGGGACGCTTGCAGTCAAAAATAATGCGTGACGTTGAACAGATCGAAAATCTTTCGGCGCAGATTTTTATTTCCGTTCTCAGCATTATCATGAACATAATAGTCGCATTCACTGTTGTGGTAAGCTCGTCGCTGACGGTGTTTCTGTTCTTCCTTGCGACGATCCCCGTTGCGGTAATTATCCGGATAGTTTTCAGGGATAAAATAAATTCCAGAAACAAGACCTTCCGCAAGGAGATGGAGGAAACTTCTGTCAGAGTAATGGAAATGGTGGAGCTTATCCCAGTTACCAGAGCCCACGCTCTTGAGGAAAACGAGACGGACAAGATGGACAGGCAGCTCCGGAACGTTGCCGAGGAAGGCTTCAAGCTGGACGTTATACAGTCGCTGTTCGGTTCTGTAAGCTGGGCTTCCTTTCAGCTGTTTCAGGTTCTTTGCCTTGCGTTTACAGGGTATCTTGCTTTCAAGGGTACGATAAAGCCCGGCGATGTTGTGATGTATCAGACTTATTTCTCAACTATCGTAAATCAGGTCAGCGGAATAATCACTCTTATCCCTATCATTGCAAAGGGTCTTGAATCGGTGGATTCCGTGGGAGATATTCTTCTCTGCGCTGATATTGAGCAGACAGGCAATAAAAGAAAGGTCAAAAATATAGGCGGAAATATCGAATTCAAAAATGTCAATTTCAGATTTAAGGACGCTGACAAGCCTGTAATAAACGATCTTTCCCTGAAAATAAACAAGGGCGAAACAGTGGCTTTTGTGGGAGTTTCCGGTGCGGGAAAAAGCACTCTGCTCAATCTTGTGATAGGCTTTCTGAAACCTCAGTCGGGACAGATATTCATTGACGACAATGATCTTGACGAAATAGACCTGAGAAGCTATCGGAAGCATATTGCGGTAGTTCCCCAGACGCCCATACTTTTCACCGGAACTCTGCGGGATAATATTACATACGGTTCCGAGGACATAGACGAAGATTTCCTGAAAAAAGTGATCGCAGCGTCAAATCTGGAGGAACTTGTTGCTTCCCTGCCGGAGGGACTTGATACCATGATAACCGAGCACGGAGCAAATCTTTCCGGCGGTCAGCGGCAGAGAGTCTCCATTGCCAGAGCCTTTATCAGAGAACCGAAGCTTCTTATTCTTGACGAAGCTACTTCTGCTCTCGACACCATTTCCGAAAAGAAGATACAGGAAAGCGTTGGCCGGCTTGTTAAAGACAGAACTACCATAATCGTTGCTCACCGTCTTTCCACAATAAGAAACGCCGATAAAATTGCAGTTATCGGCGACGGAGATGTAATTGAATACGGTACATACGACGAGCTTATGGAAAAGCAGGGGGAATTCTACAAGCTGAGAGCATTACAATTGTAGTTATTTGCTGTGTTTTTTCTGCAGCCGGAATTGTTTCGGAGTTATACCTCTGTATTTTTTGAAGCTTCGTATAAAATGGCTGCAATCCGAAAAGCCTGTCTGCTGACTTATAAAGGTCAGGTCATGACTTGTGAACAGAAGATATTCTTCGGCTTTGAATATCCTCATGCGTTCTATATATTCCTTGCAGCTCATTCCGTACTGCTCATGAAACTTTGCAGCAAATCCGGAATAACTGAGATGACATTTCTCTGCAATGTCGCTGACCCTGATATTTTCTTCAAGACGGGAGTCGATATATTCAGTAATATTTTCAATGCCGTAGTTATCGTTTGCGCTGATCGGACACTCGTCAATATTGAGCCCGGCGTTTATCCATTGTCTGATTATCCCGAATATCAGACGGTATATCTGTGAGCGAAGCATTACATCTACACCGTACTGATAATTATTTATTTCATTTATGCAGTCATTGAAAATATCCCTGCATTTTATCAGTTCTGCCACGGTCCGGTCAAAATGTATCTGCATATTATTTGAGCGGGCATATCTGAAAATATCCGCAGAGGACGGCGCATATGAAACGATACTGGGGAATTTCAGCAGATCAAATTTAAAAACAGCATAAAGCGGACAGCTTCCATCGGTCGAAAAAATGGAATGTACTGATGAAGGGTGAAAAATCATAAGATCCCCCTCCCGAACTAAATATGTGCGGTCATCGGAGGTCATTTCGGCGCTTCCTCTGAGCATGAAAATAAGCTCGGCAAAATAATGCCAGTGCGGTCTTACAGGAAAAATTCCCTTTGATGCGTCAAAAATAAAACATTCTATGGAATTATTCAGGCTGTCCTGTTTTTCAAACAAATAATGCATGGCGATTTACCTCAAATAGATTTTTTCAATTAATTATATCATATTTTCAGGTAAAAATCCAGAGTAAAATCAAAATAGGATGAAGGTTTCTACAATTATTATCCGAAACAACAGAAAGGATCTTAACAATGAACAAAAAGTATTTTGAAAGAGATCACTCCCACATTAAAACAACTCCATTCGGCATATTCGTAAATCAGGCAGGATATACCGAAAGCAGCACCAAGAGGGCGGTGCTGCCTTTTGAGTGTGATGAGTTTGAAGTAGTTGACCTGTCCGGAAATTGCAGATATGCGGGGAAAACTGAATATTTCGGACAAGACGAGGCTTCCGGAGACATAGTATATACAGCGGATTTTTCCGGTTTCCGGGAGGCAGGGGAATACCGCATAAATTCAGGAGGGAAAAGCTCTGCGGTTTTCCGGATCGGTGCAGATGTTTACGATAAAGTATTTCACGATACCGCAAAGGCGTTTTATTATCTCCGCTGCGGCTGCGGTCTGGAAGAAAAATACGTCGGAGTTTATCATCATGGCGTCTGTCACGGCTCTCCTGCAATTTTATGGAGCGACCACAGCACCTCTGTTGATGTTTCCGGAGGCTGGCACGACGCAGGGGATTACGGAAGATATGTCACAGCAGGAGTTTGTGCTGCTGCGCATCTTCTGTATGCCTTTAAAATGTTTCCCGCTGCCTTTGAAGATCTGGAGTTAAACATACCTAAAGAAAATATGCCGGATATTCTTTCCGAGGTAAAATACGAGCTTGAATGGCTGCTGAAAATGCAGAGGAGCGACGGGGGAGTTTATCACAAGGCTACCACAGCTCTCCATGCGCCTTTTGTAATGCCGGAGGAGGACACAGCTCAGATGTATGTGTTTGATGTTTCCTCAATGGCGACT
The DNA here is from genome assembly GCA_022511485.1 of Oscillospiraceae bacterium. Classification (GTDB taxonomy): domain Bacteria; phylum Bacillota; class Clostridia; order Oscillospirales; family Ruminococcaceae; genus RGIG8773. The sequence continues at coordinate 9,158 of JAFLUJ010000341.1, forward strand.
GCCGATCTGGCGGCGGTCACTGCTCTTGCTTCCGGAATGTACAGGGAGTATGACATGAATTTTTCGGACAGACTTTTTGAAGCGGCAAAGCGTTCTCTTGAATGGCTTGACAGAAATCCGGAATTTATAGGATTTCATAATCCGGAGGGAAACAATACCGGCAGCTACGGCGAAAGGGACGATGATTCCAACAGGTATTGGGCTTATGCAGAAATGTACGCTCTGACGGGAGACAAGCAGTACCATGATAAAATGATGAGCCTGATGGGAAAAGGATTTCCCCTGACCGGTCTGGGCTACACCGAGATGGGAGGCTTCGGTTCGCTGGCGTATCTGCTGTCCTCCCATGAAAAAGACGACCGGACTGAGGGTATGCTCAAAAAGGCATTTAAAGACACAGCAGCAAAGCTGAAAGAGGTCTCGGATAAATGCGGATACGGCGTTGCTATGGAAGCAAGGGATTATCATTGGGGAAGCAACATGACGGTGATGAAAAACGGCATGATCTTCGCCATAAACGACCGTCTGAACGGGGACAGCTCAGGGAAAGAGTACGCTGCAAGACAGCTTGATTACCTGCTGGGAGTTAATGCACTGGGAATAAGCTATGTTACGGGACATGGGGAGTTCAGATGCAATTATCCTCATCTGAGACCTGCATTTGCCGACGGCATAGAGGAGTGTATCCCCGGAATGGTTGCCGGAGGTCCTAACGGAAGACCTGCCGATCCGTTTGCAGAGGAAGTCATCAAAGCCGGAACCCCGCCAATGAAATGCTATGTTGACGACACTGCAAGCTATTCGCTCAATGAGATAACAATATACTGGAACTCCCCGGCGGTGTTTGTTCTGGGTTATCTTTGTGATGAAGGATAATACTGTCAGAATTTCATCTTTTTAAGCCATTTTAGCTCCTGCATTTGTTTGCATGACAAGCGCAGCACTGCTGCAGATCAGAAGCATCTCCGCAGTCTCTTCCGGATGATCTGCAGCAAAGCTGCCTTCTTTAATGCCGTCCCTGCATGATTCTGTCGATCAAAGCATCAAGTATTTCTTCCTTTGATCTGAAATGATAATATATGTATTCAAGCACTTACTTTGAAAAAGTCCTTGCAATTTATTTCAAATAATGTTATACTGATAATAGGATATTCTGCAAGGTTCGCCTGTACAGGCGGCTGTCAGAATCATATATCCTGACAGAAATAGTATATGCAGTTGGTATTTTGGGAATCAGCAAATAGTAAAACTGACAACCAAGCAACTATCAGGGGTCGTTATTATGAAAAACAATAGTTCAAGGTTTGGTACGGAGCCTGTTTTCAAATTTTATCTTGCAAGCTTTGCTGCGTGTGCAATGCATATTACATATCTGATCACCTTTTTGATCTTCAGGATGTGGCTGCTGGCTATGTTCAATGTATTCAGCATCTCGTTCTATCTGATCCTGGGCATCATTACACTCAGAGCTAAGGCCTCAAAGCACGCGTTGGTGTGGGTAGTGCTGTTTAACGCTGAGGTAATTGTCCATGCGGTGTTGTGTACGATTGTGCAGGGGCTGGATACCGCGTTTTTCCTGCTGCCATTGATGGTATTGCCGGTGCTGTCATATTATTTGTTCATATATTGCAGCAGAAGGGTCTTTTTCCGGACAGCCGTGGTGATGATCGCTGTTACGGTCGCTACACTTGCTTTTATGATAATATTTGTGGAGGCTGTGGGGTCTGTGTATATTTTAGTTGATATGCATGAGCTTACAGGTGTTGAGATCCTGACCCTGCGTGTCATCAATATCACATTTACATTCGGAACTCTGATGCTGTTTACAGTCACTTTTTATATTGAAGTGACCCGGGCGATGTCACAGCTCCACGAAACCAATATGGAGCTTAACTACATAGCTACTCATGACGCGCTGACCGGTCTTTCAAACCGCCACAGCTTATGGCAGTTCTTCGATGATCTTGAAAGCAGCCGCGAGCATTACTGCATAGTTTTAGGCGATCTTGATGATTTCAAGAAGATCAACGACACTTATGGCCACGACTGCGGCGATGTAGTTCTCAAGTCTGTGGCAGGCGTGATATTGAGCAATATGACTGAGGTGGATATGGCGTGCCGCTGGGGCGGCGAGGAAATGCTCATTGTGATGCGGGGAACACGTGATGAGTGCTTTGAGCGTCTCGGGAAGATAAGGTCTGAGATCTGCTCACTTAATATCGTCTACGAAGAGCATCCTATCAAGGTGACTATGACC
>JAFLUJ010000342.1 GCA_022511485.1 Oscillospiraceae bacterium
AGTTTTCATTATTCGCATCAAGCAGGAAGAAATCCTCAAGTATCATGTCGTCATCCACTTCCCACAGTGCAGGCCATTCGCCCACTGCAAGACCGGCGTCCGCAATAGGCTGGAGAGGATTTTCCGTACCCTCGCCTTCCTCAGGACCGGTATCACCAATATCCTCGGAAGCCTCCGTCCCAAGGGAGGCTTCTGTTGTTTCCGAGGTCTCAGCCGAAGTGATCTCCGCAGATGTTGTGGCTTCCTCAGAGGTCTGATCTCCACAGCCTGCAAGTCCTATACACATTACAGCAACAAGAGCCGCTGCGATATTTTTGATTTTCATAGAAAGAACCGCCTTTCCCGAACAAGTATCATAGAATGAAATATACTAATGTTATTTGCCGGATATTTTTAAATATTCATTATCCTAAAAGATCTGTTACCATTTCAGTGTCCTGTGTCTGTGCAGCTGCCGTTGTTTGCGCAGCAGTGGTTGCAGCTGTGGTCTGTGCCGTTTGGCTGACAACATTCTGAGCTGCGGTAGTCTGAGCCGGCTGACTTGCAGTGACAGGCGGCGCGGCAGTAGTCTGCGCGGTCGTACCCGTTGTCGCCGCAGTCGTAACAACAGGAACAGTCTGCACCTGAACCGGAGCAGTTACCACAGGAGCAGTCTGAGGCGCAGGTGTGGTCACTGCCGGAGCAGCAGTAACGGTTTCGGACGGCGCAGTGGTAACAGCTGAGGCTCTGCCCTGAACAAGGAAATTGTTATAGTAAGTCACAGTTGATTTTGTAGTTGCATGAAAAGCATTATTTGCGAAAAGAAGATCGGTAATGCCCTTTTCTTTAAGAAAATCAATGGCATTGTAGGTAAAATACCGCATATCCAGTACATAAATGTCCTCAAAAGAACCGAACAGGAACTGGGGAAGGGCGTTTCCGTAGCTGTCCTTGAAAATAGCCAGCCTGCGGCCGTTTCCTGTAGAGGTATGGACATGAGTGATCTTGGCATCTCCTCCCATAAATGTGCAGTACAGCATTGACTTGTTTTTTGTGAAGTCAAGGAAGAAAGATGCGTTCATAGGAGCCTGCATACCAAGGATCTCATTGTTTTCGCCCAGAGTATAATTATAATAGGTGGTGTCCAGCTCAACGTTTTTCGGAACATAGTAGACAAAATCCTCGGGATTGTTTTTGATGACCATGTCCTGAGTGTAGCTGTACATCGTTCCTACATAACCGTCCACTCTATGCTCATCGTATTCTGACAGATCGGCAAAGGGAACTCCGGCAGCATCCGCGAACTGCTCCGCAGCATAATAAGCCCCAAGGGAAGACCAGTGGTGATCCGTCCTGAGATAGATAGGCTCGCTTGTATGCTTGCTGAGGGTCGTGTATACGTCCACACCCTTTACATTTGAAAGCTTTGAGTAGATATTATTGATATTGTCAAGCTGACTTCCCGTATAAGGAAGCACGCTGTCGGGACAATAGAACTCAACAGATGTAGGAATGACCATGCTGTATACGTTCACATTATTTCCAAGCTCTTTTTTATAGGTGTTTATCACATCGGCGTACTGGTCTCCCACATTGTAATTTCCGCCGTAGAGCATGATAGCTCTTGTACCTACGATAGCAATTCCGTTATTGGTGATGTTCACAGAATCGTCCGGATTTACAAACTCCGTCTCCGCCGCTGTGATTGCAGTAAAGCTTTCCGCAGGAAGAGCGTCCTGTGCAGGCTCGGTTGTAAGAGGAACGTTCCCGTTAATAACATTGTCGTCAGCGTCAGCATTTACAACATCAGGGAGATCTTCCCCTGTAGCCTCTGCAACGGAAACATTATGCAGCTTGATGTTGTTTACCCGGAATCCGGTAAGCTCACATATTGCCGAGGACACGACCATCAGCTTATCACGAAACGGAACTGTATCCGCGAAATAATTATCCAGCTCTGCGGTGTAGCTGCCGTCCAGAAAGGCGTCTGCCGAAAATACCGGGATCTCCGCCAGAGTGCGCTGTTCAAGCTCCGATTCAGTACTCCTTGGCAGAACAAGCACAAAAGCAGCAAAAGCGATAAACACTGCCAGAACAGCTCCGATGTATATTGCATCTGTTATCATTCGCCGTTTCATGTTTGTTGTGTTATACCTGTTGATCTTAAGATTCATATATTGTGACTATGCTCCCTCAGGAAGCATAACTCCTTTCACGTATGTTAAAAAATTATATGCTGGCTTCCGTCTCGCTTATCCTGCCGCGTATTTCAAGAACCATTGACGGTGATACTGATATTTCATCTATCCCTGCTTTTATGAGCCAGTCCGTCATATGAGGATCGCTTCCGAGCTCACCGCATATCCCGACCCATATTCCAGCAGCATGGGCATTGTCAATGACAGTTTTTATCATACGCTTCAAAGCCGGGTGATAGGGATCATAAAATTCCTCTAAAACAGGATTCTGACGATCTATTGCAAGGGTGTACTGGGTCAGGTCGTTAGTTCCTATGCTGAAAAAGTCCACTTCATTAGCAAGGATATCGCTTATCACCGCAGCAGCAGGGGTTTCTATCATAATGCCAATTTCCACGTTTTCATCAAATGGGATACCCTCTGCACGAAGCTCGGATCTTACCTCATCGACAAAATATTTTGCCGTCCTTATTTCTCCCGCAGAAATTATCATCGGGAACATTATTGCAAGCTTTCCGTAAGCGGAAGCCCGGTACAGGGCACGAAGCTGGGTCTTGAATATATCCCCATTGTTGAGGCATATCCTTATTGCCCGATAGCCCATAGCAGGATTTTCCTCCGGTTCAAGATCAAGACAGTCGGTTTTCTTGTCCGCACCTATATCCATCGTGCGGACAATGACCCGTTTTCCGTCCATAGCTTCAATGACCTTTTTGTAAGCGGCAAACTGAACCTCCTCGGATGGAAGGGTCTTCCCCTCCATATAAAGGAACTCACTTCTGAACAGACCTATGCCCTCCGCGTCGTTGGCTATGACCGCTTCCACATCGGAAACTCCGCCAATGTTGGCGTAAAGGTTGATCTTTCTTCCGTCACGTGTGGCAGTGCTTCTTCCCTTGAGCTTTTTGACGATCTCCCGGTGTTTAAGCTCTTCTTTATGCTTGGCTTCAAGCTCTGCAAGGGTGTTTTCGTCCGGATCTATGTAGATCACTCCGTCAGTGCCGTCAACAGCAGCAAGCTCGCCGTTGTATTCTGAGGACAGCTTCCTACCCACTCCTACAACAGCAGGGATACCCATTGTTTTAGCAAGTATTGCCGCATGGGATACCGACGAACCCACAGCCGTCACCATAGCAAGGACATTGCTTTTGTCCATCTGTACCGTTTCGCTGGGAGTAAGGTCAAAAGCACAGATGATCCGCTCTCCGGAAAAAGAATTTTCCGCCTGAGCCTTTCCGTTAAGGCATCGTATCAGCCTGTCGGAAAGGTCGCGTACGTCTGCGGAACGCGCACGCATATAGTCGTCCTGCATAGAGGACAGCATCATCTCGAAATTATCCGCCGTCACAGCAACAGCATATTCAGCATTAAGCTTGTCCGCGGTAATGATATTCTTTACAGCATTATTATAATCCTGATCGTCCAGCATCATACGCTGGATATTGAAGATCTGTGCGCTTTCCTCGCCAACGTCCTCCAGAGTTTTTTCGTAAAGCTCGGAAAGCTGAGCACGGGCGACAGCCTTAGCCTCTTCGACACGCTTCATCTCCACAGCCGGGTCATCTGCCCTGACCATTCTTACATCAGGAGCGGACCTGTCAATATAAGCTATCCTGCCAATAACAATACCGGAGCATACTCCGCTGCCTTTCAATTTGATCATGATATACCGCCACTTTCCACATTATGTATGTTAGGCTAAATTTTCTATTATCATTATACAATATATTACCGTCTTAGTCAATAGCATTTAACTTACTTACACAGTATGTTCACAAATTATTATTTTGGTTTAACATTTCCTTCTTGATTTTTTTTGGAAAAAGTGCTAAAATATTGATGTTAATTTTATGAAACGCAGAAAGGTCTGAAGTTAAATGATTATTCTCGTAGTAAACGCAGGAAGCTCCTCTTTAAAGTATCAGCTTCTCAATATGGACGACGAAAGCGTTATCGCAAAGGGTAACTGCGACAGGATCGGCATTGGCGGTCATATCGTGCATAAAACCTTCGATGGAAGAAGTGTTGATGAGGACTGCGATTTCCCCACACATACCGAGGCTTTTGAAAAGCTGGTCAGCGTACTTACAACAGGAGACGCTTCCGTTATCAAGTCTATGGACGAGATCTCCGCTGTTGGTCACAGAATAGTTCAGGGAGCTGAGATATTCGATAAGACTACTCTTGTTACAGATGAGGTCATCCAGCAGATCGACGATCTCCAGGAGCTTGCTCCCGTTCACAACCATCCCCATGCTCTTGCACTGTGGGCTTGTAAAAAAGTCCTGCCTGCAAACGTTCCTCAGGTAGTTGTATTCGATACAGCTTTCCATCAGACAATGCCGGAAAAGGCTTTCATGTTCGGTCTTCCCTATGAGGACTACGAAAAGTACCACGTAAGAAAATACGGCTTCCACGGCACTTCCCACAGATTTGTTTCTTCCGCTCTTGCAAAGGCAATGGGCAAGGATATAAAGGATCTGAAGATCGTTTCCTGCCACCTTGGAAACGGTTCATCCATAACTGCCGTTGACGGCGGAAAGTCTGTTGATACATCAATGGGATTCACTCCCCTTGACGGCGTTCTCATGGGAACACGTACCGGCTCTGTTGACCCCTCCGCTGTTACTTTTGTAGCTTCAAAGCATGGTTTCAGCCCTGCTGAAATGAGCGACTATATGAACAAGAAATCCGGCTTCCTCGGAGTATCCGGCATCTCCAGCGATAACCGGGACATCGGCGCTGCTGCTGCAAAGGGTGACAAGCGTGCAAAGCTTGCTTCCGAAATGCTCCAGTACCAGATCAAGAAATACATCGGCTCTTACGCTGCTGTTATGAACGGCATGGACGCTATCCTCTTTACAGGCGGTATCGGCGAAAATGCTGCTGAGGTTCGCGAGGGTGCCTGCAAGGACATGGAATTCTTCGGTATCAAGCTTGACACCGAGCTTAACAAAACCGTTCACGGAGAGCTGAAAAAAATATCCGCTCCCGATTCAAAGGTAGAGGTATGGGTAGTTCCTACAAATGAAGAGCTGCTTATCGCAAGAGATACCCTTGCACTTGTTTCCAACAAATAATCATAAGGCAAAATATATATAGTATATCCGGTCTTAAATAAATGATGGTTTAAGACCGGATTTTTTATGAAAGGAGCTTGCTTATGAAAAAAATATTTCCGGTGCTGCTGTCTGCTACATTAACAGTCTCCATACTTTCCGCCTGCGGAAATATGGCTTCCGGACAACCTGAAAATCCGGGCGGTGAAGTCGGTACAGAAGCTTCCCTACCCGCTCCCGAAAATACCATGAGAGACATATCCTCCATGGAGCTTGTAAAGGATATGGGCATAGGCTGGAATCTTGGCGACACTCTTGATGTATGTCAGGCTGACCGGGACGGCGACGGAAAGGTCAATGAACACGTTGAAGATGGTAAAAAGGTGGACGAGACCCTTTGGGGAAATCCCAAAGCCACAAGAGAACTTTTCTCAGCACTCAAGGAAGACGGCATAAGCTCTGTCCGTATCCCTGTGACATGGCGCGACCACATTGACGAGGCAGGAAACATCGACGTAGAATGGCTGGACAGAGTTCAGGAGGTGGTTGACTACGCCTATTCTCAGGATATGTACGTCCTGCTGAACGTCCACCACGACGGCGGCGGAGACCCGGCTTTCGGCGCATGGATAATAGAGGGTATGCAGTCCGACAAGGAAAATACCATGAACCGTTACAAAAATCTCTGGAATCAGATAACGGACAGATTCAAGGACTACGGAGACAAGCTTGTTTTCGAGTCAGCCAATGAGATCGCGTTTGAAGGTTCAGGCAAGCCGGGCAGCTACGCTCTGTTAAACGAGCTTAACCAGACCTTCGTTGATCTTGTCCGTGCAAGCGGCGGAAACAACGACAAGCGTCATCTTCTTATAGCCGGCTACTGGACGGACATTGCCGCTACCTGCGACAGTCTTTTCAAAATGCCCGATGACCCTGTGGGACGGTGTATACTTTCTGTTCATTACTATACTCCCTGGGAGTTCTGCACCACCAATATCCACAACACATGGGGCACAGACGCAGAGGTCAAACAGATGGAAGACCTGTACGGAAAGTTAAAGACCAGCTTCGTGGATAAGGGAGTTCCCGTTATCGTCGGAGAATACGCTGCCAGCGGAAACGACAAGGCAAGCTGCATTTTCTTCATTGAGAAGATGACCTCCCTTTGCGGAGAGTACGGCATTGCGCCATTCTACTGGGACAACGGCGGACAGGTAGACAGAAACACCTATGAATGGCGCACTCCCGAATTTTTAGAGGCAATGAAGCGTGGGTATAACGGCGAAAGCGGCTCTGAGACTTCTGACGCGGCTTGATTACACTGATACCCATAAAAAAGGCGGTACTGTTTTTATACGGTACCGCCTTTAAAAATGCTATGTGACTGCGAGACTTCGCACTAACAAAAAACTGGCTCAAAGACTATACTTCTTACGTCGCTTTTCAGCGTCTTCGTAAACCTGATTATCTGTTCTTGCGGAAATAATGATAATTTTCATTATGTTATCTGTCATTTCAATTTTGTAAACAACACGGATACCAATTTTCCGGAACTTAATTTTCATAAGTCCGGACAGGTCGCTTCCCGGTTGATTTCCAAGGGGCTTACCGTAACCTCCATTGCTGTCGGGAAGAGGATTCTGACTGACCTTTCGTATTCCCTTTAAGACCTGCGTACGTACAGAACCATCAAGCCTGCTCAGATCGTCTTTTGCTTCAGGTAAAAATTCAATATCCCAGTTCATTCTGTATCAAGATCCTCTGCATTTTCTATATCGTCCTCGGAAATTCCCAGGCTGTGCATAACATCTTCAAAGGACATTCCCTTTTTGCCCTCGTTATTTTTCAGACGTGTCTGTGCCTCGGTCAGCAAATAATAATCCTCAGCAATTTCGGAAAGCCGGATATATTCTTCCGGAGAAATAATTACAGCAGACGGAATATTGTTTTTAAGAACGATAAGCTGTTTTTCGGTACTTAACCTGTCAAATATTCTTGATGCCTGTCCCTTATTAAACTGTGTGATCGAAACAAGACTATTAATAGTATCATAAGCCATAGACATATTATTCGCCTCCTTTTACACATATATTATACTCAATTTAAAGAAAAATGTCAAGATAATTCATAGATAAATTTTCATTAAAAAAGACAGACGATGTCTGCCTTTTTTCTATTTTTCTGCGAGACTTTCCTCTCTCCATTTTTTGCACTGCTCTATCCTTGCTCCGGGAGGGTCATCCCCATGCTCCTTATCAAGATAAGAGTAGGCATAAAGCTGCTCACATGGGATGTCGGGACATTCCCCGCAGTGAGTAAATCCCTTGTTCTGACAGCATACTGCTATTGGACACTCGCCGTAGAACGGGTGTCCGTTGGTTTCTATACAGCCTTTGCAGCCGCAGCTTTCCTTGAAGCTGCATCCTGTACAGTGAAGTCCGCACCTTGAATCGACCATAAAAATACCTCCTGTTTTTGTACTCATTATAGCACAGACAGGAGGTCTTTGTATTGTAAAAATCCGACATCTGCATATTTCTTCGCCAGAGACACCGCTTCTTTTGGATTCATCATATGCCGCCGCCTGAAATCATTAAGCATATGCGCCTGATCGAAATATCCGTATTTCTCCACAGCGTCGGAGGGGTCAAAGCTGCTGTCAAAAAGAATATCCCTCCACAGCATCTGGTAGCGGATCAGCCCGCAAAGATTTTTGGGGGAAGTCCCTGTGTATCTGTCGAAAAGCCTTTCAAGCCGTCTTTCTGAAACGGCAGTACAGGAGGTCAGGTCGCTGATCTTTGCCTTTCCGTTCATGGAAATCATATAATGGACTGCGTTCATAAGATCTGGACTTGAACGCTCGGTATGTATATTTTTCAGAAGCACTTTTTCCGCAGCATGAACCTTATCCGTAAGCGATCCCGCTTCAAAAAGCAGAGGTTCAAGCTGTTTTTTTATTTCCGGAAAAAATTCATCAATGGAAAAACGCCCGTTTTTGCTTCCGGAAAAAGAGTTCTCCGTAAAAAGGAAAGCAGCCCAGGCGTAAAAACGTATCGCAAACACCGACGTCCCGGCTGTACCTGCTTCCTCATTGAGTGTCAGACTGGAACGGTCGTCCAGAGCACAGAAAGACCCGTTAATACGGTTTTCTGTATGATCCACATGGAAAATGATGTCCATGCAGGTGTCCGGGATCACAAGACCGCAGTCCTGCATGGAAGTGCCGCCGTCAAAAGGCGCGGAAGTTCCCCAGAAGCAGCGGACATATGGTCTGAGCAAAGCACACGGCTCGACCTCGGTATATCCGCTGTTTTTTCTGAAAGGAGCAGCTGTTATAGGGTAATACATGGCTTATTCATCAGCCCAGCGGATAACTATCTCGTCACCCATACGGATAACGTCCATAAAGCTGGCGTTTTTGCCGTTTATGGTGAGTATCATATTTCCGCTTGGAGGTGGATTGTCCGTATCAATATTCGCCAGAGCCATAAGCTCGATAAACTCATGTGGACGGTTATTGGGGTTAGGATTAAGTGTAGTCCTGTCTCCGTTAAGCATTACATAGAAATTATCGGGGACGATCTCCGCAGGGGGTGCAGCCGGCTCGGTCGCAGATGCAGGCTCCGGTGTCGGTTCGGATACCGGTGCTGCCGCAGGAGCAGGGGCGGGAGCGACAGGAGCTTCGGCAGCAGGTATTGCTTCCGGAGCAGCAGGCGCAGGTGTCTCAACTACAGGAACAGGCTCGGGAGCGGTGATCTCAGGAGCAGCATTCTCAGAGACAGAGGTCTCAGGGACAGCAGGAGCTTCCGCAGGTGCGGTGTAGCCCTCTTCCATAGCTCCGAAAAGAAGTCCGCCCTGATACGGAGGCTTTTCCGGTGTGGCAAAGGATTTTGCAAGACTGCCTGCCTCCGGTTTTTTGTCCTCCGGCTTATTGCTTGTTACAATATCGTCTCCGTCCTGGAGATAATAGTCGATGGAAAGCTGCTTTCCTGCCTTGTAGAATTCCAGCACTGCTGTGTCAAATGGCAGGGTCTGCATAAGGTCTCCCAGGGTCTCTATTTCCGAAACTGTAACGTTATCAAGGTTCTGTATCTGGTAGTCTCCGCTTGCCTGCTTGTTGTTCACTCTCGCGATAATTCCGAAGGGATACTTTGTTCCGTCGATCGTAACGTGCTCTTCCGAAACATTTCCCACAACGTCGGACAGCTTTGCTTCTGCGTTTGTACCGCTTTCAGCAGGCTTGAATATTACAACGTCGCCCTGCTTTACTCCTGTTTCAATGGAAGCAGGAGCGCCGTTCAGAGTTACCTCGGCAGCGGTTGCAAGCTTGCCCTTGATGAGCTGCTTTTCGCCGTTAAGAGTATAGCTGAGATTTCTGCCGGAACGTCCTATCACCTGTGAGGACTTGTATCCGGCTGTCATAAGCAGGTCGAGTACTCTCATTGTACGGGTATCGAAAATACGCATTTTCTTGTCATTCAGGGTAACGACAGAGAAGTCGTAGCCGTTGCTTTGTGTAGCGGTAACTCCGATACCGATAGGAGTTACATACTCCGGACCGGTTATCTGTGTAGTGCCGAAGGAAACATTTTTCATTACGTTCTTGCTGCCGACAGCAACCCGGTTTTCCGGTATCTCAAGCTTTTCTGATACAAATTTTGCCAGTCCCGGGATAAGGCTTCCTCCGCCCACCAGAAAGACAGCCGCAGGAGCTTGTCCGTTAGCAGCAATAATATTTTCGGAGATATTGGAAGCCAGCAGCTCTACCGCAGGGTAAAGATCCTTGAAAAATTCGCTCGATTCAACGGTATGCTCAAATCCAAGAATATCGTTGTATACTATCTTGGCTTTATCGCTGCTGAGCTTCATTTCCTCGGCAGTGTTGAAGTCAACTATATATTTCTTGATAATTTCCTCGGTAATTTCGTCTCCCGCTGTTGTTGACATAGCATAGGCAACTATGCTTCCGTTCTGGGAGATGGCAATATCAGAAGTTCCAGCTCCGATGTCAACAAGCGCCACATTGATAAGACGCACCTCAGGAGGGATAATGATATTCATTGCGGCAATAGGCTCAAGGGTAAGGCTTGCAACCTCCAGACCGTTCATATCCATTACTGCGTAAAGACTTTCCACAACAGAGCTTGGCAGAAATGCTGCAATAAGCTCAATTGAAATTTTTCTGCCCTTATGTCCCACAAGGGATTTTATTTTATAATCGTCCAGCAGATACTGGATAACTGTATGACCTACACAGTAAAAGGAGATCCTTGAATCCGGGTTAGCTGAATCAAGCTCGTCCTGAGCCTTAAGTGCAGTTTCAAGCTCGTATGTCCTTACATCGTCCTCGGTTATAGCTTCCTTATCCTCAATGTCGAAGGAAAGCTCCATCCTGTGGGTCTTAAGGGCACGTCCCGCCGCAGCGATAGCGACACGGGAAAGCCTGATCCCCGATTTTTCCTCAAGTCTGGTTTTTACGATCTTCGACACACGGGCAACCTCGGGAATATCCTCGATCTGACCGTCTATCATCGCTCTTTGAGTGTGGGGAACAGATACCGCATGATCTACATAGAACTTTCCGTTTTCATCGGTATGACCGATTATGCCCACAACATTTCGTGTTCCTATATCAAGAGCGAAGATCTCATCCTTGCCCTGTTCGCGCTTTCCTGCCAGAGCAGCAGCCTTTGCCGCCCGTTTAGTATCGGAAGCCTTTCCTGTACTTTCCGGAGCAGAAGCAGCGCCGTTTTTTTCCTCATCAGTTTTACGTCTTGAAGCTTTCGCCATTTATATCACCCTTTTTATTGATCTTTTATTTTAAAGACAGATTTAAGAAGCTGTCTTCACAAGTTCCTCTCAGAAATTAAACTGACAGTTCAATATCTATATATTCATTTTCTATCAGGTATATCTTTCGGAAACCCTACATCTTAAATCATTATACAACATATCAAAAAAAAAAACAATAGGTTTTA
>JAFLUJ010000343.1 GCA_022511485.1 Oscillospiraceae bacterium
CTCTGGCGATGTCCTTCTTGACAGCCTTAAGGCGCATAGGGTTTTCGAGCTGATTGATAGCGTGCTGAAAACGGAGAGCGAAAAGCTCCTTTTTAAGGTCTGCAAGCTTGGTATCAAGCTCGAGATCGGTCATATCTCTTACTTCTGCTGCTTTCATTATTCGCTCGCCTCCTTCTCACGCACTATAAATTTACACTTGATGGGGAGCTTGTGCATTGCGAGACGCATAGCCTCTCTTGCAACCTCCTCGTTTACTCCGGCGATCTCAAACATTACTCTGCCGGGCTTAACAACTGCTACCCAGTACTCAGGTGAACCTTTACCGGAACCCATTCGTGTTTCAGCAGGCTTCTCTGTGATGGGCTTGTCAGGGAATATCTTTATCCAAACCTGACCGCCTCTCTTGATATAACGTGTCATAGCGATACGGGCAGCCTCGATCTGATTGGAGGTGATCCATGCGGGCTCAAGCGCCTGGAGACCGAAATCTCCGTTGGAAACCTTGTTTCCTCTGTAAGCCTTACCTGTAAGTCTGCCTCTGTGTACTCTTCTGTACTTAACTCTCTTCGGAAGAAGCATTACTGATTACCTCCCTCTCTGTTTTCTCCTCTGTCGCCCCTGTTTCCGCCTCTTGCACCACGGTTATCATCTCTTCTGCGTCTCTCTCCTCCACGGCGGTCATCGTCTCTGCGGCGGGGTTTTCTTTCTGACTTCTCAGTCATAACTCTGTTCTTGGCAGCGTCGCCCTTCAGGACTTCGCCCTTGTAGATCCATACCTTAACGCCGATCCTGCCGTAGGTAGTAGCTGCCTCAGCAAAACCGTAGTCGATGTCAGCACGGATAGTCTGGAGGGGGATAGTACCCTCGTGATATGACTCGGAACGAGCAATTTCAGCTCCTCCGATACGGCCGCTTACCATGACCTTGATACCCTTTGCACCAAGCTTCATGGATCTGCCGATAGCCTGCTTCATAGCTCTTCTGTAGGAAGCACGGTTCTCCAGCTGAGCAGCGATGCTCTCAGCAACCAGCTGTGCGTCCATATCGGGAGACTTGACCTCCACGATATTGATAGCTACAGATTTCTTGACCATCTTTTCAACGTCAAGACGGAGCTTTTCAATATTCTCACCGCCTCTGCCGATAACGATACCGGGCTTAGCGCAGTGAACATGAATTCTTATCTTGTCATTGAATCTTTCGATCTCAATGCGGGGAACTCCTGCTGCATAAAGGTTCTTCTTGATATAGTTACGAACGTTATAGTCCTCAACCAGTGTATCGCCGAAAGTTGCCTTGTTTGCAAACCAGCGGGAATCCCAATCCTTGATAACGCCCACACGCATTCCGTGTGGATTGACTTTCTGTCCCATTAAGTTTACTCTCCTTTCGACTTAGTCAGCTTCCTTTACTACAAGAGTAACATGGGATGTTCTCTTGAGTATACGTGAAGCACTGCCTCTCGCTCTGGGCATGATCCTCTTCATGATAGGACCGGGGCAAACGAAGCACTCGGAAACGTAAAGGTTATCCTTGTCCATTCCGAAATTGTTCTCAGCGTTTGCAACCGCGGACTTCAGAAGCTTCTCCAGGTATTCACAGGCAGATTTAGGTGTGTGCTGAAGGATCGCCAAAGCGGTCTCAACGTCCTTTCCTCTGATGAGGTCAAGAACTATCTGGACCTTTCTGGGAGCGATCCGGGCATTTTTAAGATATGCTCTTGCTTCCATTTCAAATTCTCCTCTCTGCCTTATTTCTTACCGTTGTTGGATACTTTAGAGCCTGCATGACCCTTGTAAGTCCTTGTGGGAGCGAACTCACCAAGCTTGTGACCTACCATATCCTCTGTAACATATACGGGAACGTGTTTTCTGCCGTCGTGTACGGCGAATGTATGACCTACGAAATCGGGGAAAATTGTTGAAGCTCTGCTCCAGGTCTTGAGAACCTTCTTTTCGCCCGCTTCGTTCATAGCGATAACTCTCTTTAAAAGGACTTCCTGCACGTATGGTCCTTTCTTGACACTTCTGCTCATTGTTTTTCCTCCTCTCAAATTGGCGAGACCTTGGGGCTTCCATCCATTGCTTCCGCCCCTCGATCCTCTTTATGATTCAATGAGTATCTTAATTTTACTTACCATTACGACGTTTTACGATAAATTTGTCTGTACGGTTGTGAGTCTTTCTGGTCTTATAACCGAGAGCCGGCTTACCCCAGGGAGTAACAGGTCCGGGACGACCAACAGGAGACTTACCTTCACCACCGCCGTGAGGGTGATCGCAGGGGTTCATTACAGAACCGCGGACTGTAGGTCTGATACCCATGTGACGGGTTCTTCCTGCTTTACCAATGCTTACGTTCTCATGGTCGATGTTTGAAACCTGACCGATGGAAGCCATGCATCCGGAAGCGATCTTTCTCATCTCGCCGGAGGGAAGTCTTACCAGAACGTAAGCGCCTTCCTTACCCATAAGCTGAGCCATATTTCCGGCGCTGCGTACAAGCTGTGCGCCCTTGCCGGGATAAAGCTCGATGTTGTGAATGAAAGTACCAACGGGAATGTCATTCAGTGCCAGCGCATTGCCGGGCTTGATGTCTGCGTGAGGTCCGCTTGTAACAACGTCTCCCACTGCAAGACCGTTAGGAGCGATGATATATCTCTTCTCGCCGTCCTCGTACTGAACGAGAGCGATAAATGCGCTTCTGTTAGGATCGTACTCCAATGTCTGAACAGTAGCGTTCATGCCCTGCTTATCTCTCTTGAAATCTATGATCCTGTATTTTCTTCTGTTTCCGCCGCCTCTGTGACGAACGGTAATTCTGCCGTAGCTGTTTCTGCCCGCAGTCTTCTTAAGTGGTGCAAGAAGGCTCTTTTCGGGAGCGACCTTGGAAAGTCCGCTGTAGTCAGTAACAGTCATCTGACGTCTTGAAGGCGTCGTAGGCTTATATGACTTAATTGCCATTGCAATTCATCTCCTTCCAACTCTTACATCATGCCGTCAAAGAATTCAATAGTCTTTGAATCCTCTGTCAGAGTAACAATGGCCTTTTTCCAGTCCGGAGTATATCCTCTGTTCATACCCATTCTTCTGGAACGTCCTCTGACGTGCATTGTATTCACCTTAGCCACCTTAACACCGAAAAGCTCTTCAACAGCCTTGGCGATCTCTATCTTGTTAGCGTTTTTTGCTACCTTAAAGGTGTACTTGCTTTCCTGGAGACCCTCCATGCTTTTTTCTGTGATGATAGGCTTTATCACAATATCCTGTGCGGTCATTATGCGTACACCTCCTCGATCTTGGCTACTGCATCCTTGACAACGATGAACTTGTCACAGTTGAGGATGTCATATACATTGATTGTATTAACAAGAGCTGTCTTTACGCCGGGAATGTTTGCTGCGCTCTTTACAACGAAGCTGTTTACCTCGGGCATAACGATGAGAGCCTTGCTGCCCTCTGCTTCAATGGCTTTGAGCATTGAAACGATGGTCTTTGTTTTGTACTCGTTCATGGAGATGGAATCCAGAACGATGATGTTGTTATCAATGACCTTTGTTGAAAGAGCAGACTTCATAGCCAGTCTCTTGAGCTTCTTGTTTACTGTGAAGCGATAGCTTCTGGGCTTAGGTCCGAGAGCTATACCGCCGTGTGTCCACTGGGGAGCTCTTGTAGAACCCTGTCTTGCATGACCTGTACCCTTCTGTCTCCAGGGCTTTCTTCCGCCGCCCCTTACCTCTGTACGGGTGAGGGTGGACTGTGTACCCTGTCTCTGATTAGCGAGGTAATTAACTACCATAGTGTGCATAGCTGATGTGTTCGGCTTAATGCCGAAGACAGCCTCTGACAGCTCAATGTTGGAAACCTCTTTACCTGTCATATCCAGAACTTTAACATTAGGCATTACTGCTTCCTCCTTCCATTAAGCCTTTTTCTTTACGCAGTCACAGATGGTGATGATGCCGTTCTTAGGACCGGGGATCGCACCCTTAACTGCGATAAGATTATTTTCAGCGTCAACTCTGATGACTTCAAGATTCTGAACCGTTACCTTTTCACTGCCCATGTGTCCGGGAAGTGCCTTACCCTTATAGATACGGGAAGGTGAGGAACAAGCTCCCATTGAACCGGCGTGTCTGTGAACAGGACCGGTACCGTGGGTCTCTTTCAGTCTGGAGTTGTTGTTTCTCTTGATAGTACCCTGGAAGCCCTTACCCTTTGAAGTACCGGAAATGTCAACGATGTCTCCTACCTCAAAAGTATCAGCTTTAAGAATAGAGCCGACTTCCATAGTCTCGGCATTGTCCAGTCTGAACTCCTTAAGAGTTCTTTTTACTGCAACGTCTGCCTTAGCGAAATGACCCTTGATAGGCTTGTTTGCAAGCTTCTCTCTCAGGTCTCCGAAGCCCAGCTGTACTGCACTGTAGCCGTCGTTTTCAACGGTCTTCTTCTGCACTACAACACATGGACCCACTTCAACAACAGTCAAGGGGATGACCTTGTTTGTTGTTTCATCGAAAATCTGTGTCATACCGATTTTCTTTCCGATGAGTGCCTTTGTCATTACATTTTCCTCCTTTGGTTATTGGTTGCATTCAGCAACATGACCCTGCGGGTGACATTTTTGGGAAATGGTATCGGGAGTTTTCCAAACAGACGTCCACACACCATGGGACGCCGCCCGGCTTCCCCACTACTTGATTTCCATTACAACGTCAACGCCGGCAGGAAGTTCAAGACCCTGAAGAGCCTCAACAGACTTGTCGGACGGTCTGATAACGTCGATAAGTCTCTTGTGAGTACGCATTTCAAACTGCTCACGGCTATCCTTGTACTTGTGTACCGCACGGAGGATAGTGATTATCTCCTTGTCGGTAGGAAGGGGGATAGGTCCGCTTACTCTTGCACCGCTGCGCTTAGCTGCCTCAACTATTTTTGTAGCAGCTGCGTCCACAACAGCGTGGTCATAGCCCTTGATCCTGATCCTGATTTTTTCATTGACTGCCATAAGATCGCCTCCTGAATAAAATTAATTTGGGGACGAGGTATATGTGATAATCGCCGATCTATCGTTACAACGTTTCCGTGTGTATCGTACCGGTCGAATTAAAAAACCCGAAAAACCTTTTAGCCAAGTAACGATACAGAAGCTTTACGCTTCCGGGTCGTTCCCTTACCCTGCCGAAAATAGTACACGGCGGAAAGGGTAAAGGCTCAGCCTTTGTTTTCCGAGTATGTGCAAACACAAGCTTACCTTTGAGACAAGCATAATCACGCCGCCTCATGGTTTAAGCACACACAGTGTTCACTATCACAGCCGCCCGATTCATAGACCGGACATACTCCACGGAAATTCCCCTGCAAACCGCAGGCAACCTTCCGCTTCCTCGCAAAAACATATATATTTTGCAGTCACGCAAGTAATATTATAACATTCCCCCCTTACAATTGCAAGAGGGGAAAGGATTTTGTGATGTAGAAATTTTCGGGAAATTCTGCGTGGTGTTTTGTGTATAATTAACAAAATCCCCCTTTATGTGAATAAAATGGCTTGAAATGACGCATACTATATAAATATTACTCTGACATCATCGGATTTTCTATCTTTGTAATAGAGTTTATATCCACAAGCTCTATCCGGTAGGAAAAATCATTTTCACCGTCCGAGTTGCTTTGAGTGAAGTACATGAAGTTTCCCTCCTGATCGAACGCATAGGTGGTGACAAAGCTTTTAAGGGAAGTCCCCAGGGATCTGTTTATCTTGTCCGTATCATAATTGTACAAATAAGTGACGTTTCCCTGATCGTCGGAGTTTTCCACAGAGGATCTGACAAACAGATTCTCGTAGAACAGCAGGTCTCCCGCAGAATATGGGTGGGGATTATCCTTATTATAGGATACATAATCCGCACTTCCCTCGTCAAGGACAGAAATATTTTCCCCGTCAAGGATATAGATCATGCCTCCGCCGTAATATTCGATATAATAGCTTCCCTCTGTGATATGCTCGTAAAGATAGGTCTGGCTGCCGTCAGAGTTATACATAAACGAAAAAGCCTGATTCATCTCACCTGTCCCAAGATCGGTGAAAAGATACCTACCGCTTTGCCAGCCCTTTGCTTCCTCCCGGAGAGCTTCCACCTGCTCCTTGCCGTGGAGGTCGTATTCTTTTTTAATAGAACACCCGCTCAGTGTCAAAGATACTATTATAAATAGTATGGGTAATATTTTTTTCATAACGCCATTCACCTTATTTGATGGGTTTTCGCAGATATGAGCCTATCCCTTGATTTATCAGCCGGGTCTGTTCTCCCATCATTTCAACCGCCCGGCTGTAGACCTCATAATCGTCCCAAAGATATTCCAGAAGAGTGACCTGCAAAAGATTCCTTGTTTCTTCGTCGCCATATTCAGCCAGACGCTCATAAAAGTCAAATATCCTGCGTGCCAGTAAGATATCCTCCTGCTCCGGAGATTTTAACAGCCGCACCATTAATGGATTAAACAGATCCCCTAATAAGCAATGGGGAAGCTGTTCCCCCAACTCAAAATCAATTTTGCATATCTCGTTTTCAAGTTCGGGAAAAGCCTCACATAGAAACGATGCGTTCAGATCGGAATAATGTATTCCATCTTTCATAGCGGATTTTTCACACCTTTAATGCATAATGATCTTAATGACCGACAGCACAATAACCAGACATCCGGATACCAGCTGGACTATCAGGATAGCCTTCCCCGTTCCGGGGTTTTCTTTCAGCACGGGTTGGGAAGCGCTTCTGACATATTCCTCCGCATTGTAATCCTTTTGCGATGTCAGCCAGACAGTCCGGGCATTGGCAATTACAGAAAACAGCATGAACGGCGTAAAATTAATGCTTATGTCTACTTCGGGAAAGAACATCAACACTATGCTCAGAACTGCCGAAAGCTCCGTTCCTATGAAATACAGCCATGCGTTGACATCACGAAATTTTTTATAGTCCATATCAATACGCTTTTCCCCAGTAAACCATAGATTTTGCAGGCTTTCCGCAGCAAACGCACTTGTCGGAAAGATTCTCCTGCTCAAATGGGATACATCTTGAACCCACGCCGGTGATCTCCTTGATCTTGTCCTCGCACTCCTCGTCGCCGCACCACATTGCCTTGACGAAGCCGTCCCCGTTCTTTTCAAGAGCCTCGGTAATTTCCTCGGTTGTTGTGCAGGAATAGGTGTGCTTCTCACGGTTTTCCAGAGCCTTGTTAAACATTCCCTCGGGAATTTCCTTTTCAAGCATTTCTATAATAGTATCCTTGAAGGTTTCCAGATCGTTTTCAAGGGAAACCGTCTTCTTTTCGCCATTGTAGCGCAGAGCACAAACGCACTGATTGTTTTCGATATCCTTAGGACCTATCTCAATGCGGACAGGAACACCCTTCATTTCGTACTCGGCGAATTTCCAGCCGGGGGAGTTTTCGCTGTCGTCCACCTTTACCCGGACGCCTGCTGCTTTCAGCTTGTCTGCAAGCTCCTTTGCCTTGTCAAGGACGCCTTCCTTGAACTGCTGGATAGGCACAATGACCGCCTGAACCGGCGCTACTGCCGGGGGAAGCACAAGTCCGTTATCGTCTCCGTGGGTCATTATCACCGCTCCGATAAGTCTTGTCGTAACTCCCCATGAGGTCTGGTGAGGGTATACTTTTTTGTTTTCCTTGTCGGTATACATTATATCGAATGCCTTTGCAAAGCCGTCCCCGAAATAGTGGGACGTTCCTGCCTGCAATGCCTTTCCGTCATGCATAAGAGCCTCGATAGCGTAGGTAGCCTCCGCGCCGGCGAACTTGTCGCTGTCGGTCTTTCTGCCCTTTATTACAGGCATAGCAAGGCTCTTTTCACAGAACTCAGCGTAGACGTTCAGCATACGCTCTGTTTCTTCGACAGCCTCTTCTGCTGTTGCATGGATGGTGTGTCCCTCCTGCCAGAGGAACTCCCTCGAACGGAGGAAAGGACGGGTGGTCTTTTCCCAACGGACAACGGACACCCACTGATTGTACAGCTTGGGGAGATCACGATAGGAATGAACGATATTTGCATAGTGTTCGCAGAACAAGGTCTCGGAGGTAGGACGGACACAGAGCCTGTCCTCTAATTTTTCGCTGCCTCCGTGAGTTACCCATGCTACCTCCGGAGCGAAGCCCTCAACGTGATCCTTCTCCTTCTGGAGGAGGCTTTCCGGAATAAACATCGGCATACAAACATTTTCGTGACCGGTGTCCTTGAACATTCCGTCAAGGATACGCTGCATATTTTCCCAGATAGCATATCCGTAGGGACGGATTACCATGCATCCCTTAACGGAGGTGTACTCGATAAGCTCCGCTTTCTTTACGATGTCGGTGTACCATTTTGCGAAATCCTCGTCCATAGAGGTGATCGCTTCAACCATTTTTTTATTATCCTTAGCCATATTTAAAACTCCTTTTAGGTATCATTATCTAAATTATTGCCGTCTTCTGAATTTTGGGACGGCGTCTTTCCATTTACAGCACCCTTGGGTCTGTCCTCAAAGCGGGGAAGCCCCCGCGGGCATTCAGGCGTCGTCGTTCTGTGCCTTAACATTTTCCGGGGATTTTTCGTTTGTCATAGGTCTGTCCTCAAAAATGCTGTAAACCTTATATTCATTTTCCGAATCAATACTATCCTGCACCCTTTCGGGACTGGGTTTCTTTCCAGCGATCTTGTCGATCAGCCCTGCGGCTTTAGGGGTAAGCAGAGCGATCAGCCATACAAGCAGGAGCAGTCCCAGCATAGCGCCGCCGAATTTCCCGAACATCGCCAAAGCTTCATAATTGATGTTCATATTTTAATCATGCTCCCTACGGGAGCATATCTCCTTTCGCGACATTTTGGGCGGTTTTGCGCAGCAAAATTTTTGACGGCAGTCAAAAAAGCACAAAACTCGCAGTTGGAAAATCGCAGATTTTCCAACATATCCTCCTTTGCAAAAAATACACTTTAATTATAACACAGCTTTTCCAAAATTACAACAGTTTGAAATGAAAAACCGTCCCTGACTTAAAAATCGGAGACGGTTTTTCTTTATATGACCTTTTTAGGAGGATCATCAATAATATTGCGGAAATTGAGGGCACGCCTCCGGAGGGACCGGTGGTAGGTGTAGCAGAGGTAGCTTCGGATCTTAGTGGTTTAGTCCCTGCGGAGTGTTGCTGCCCTATTCAGATAAATGTGGTGGTCGTTGGTCAGGATATATGTCGCATTCTGCACGTCAGGCTGTAAAAATTTTGTTGATTTCTGTAGATATTTGTGGTAAAATATAAAAGGATTAAGAATAGTATAACATGTCCACCCATGAACAAGTCAATAGGTAAAGGTGATTTTTTGGAAAAAAATTTTTTTACGGTAAGTCAGGTGTGCAAGGTGTGCGGAATTTCACGAAGCACCATACTGCGTCTTGAAAGCAAGGGACTTCTTACGCCTGCCCAATGCGACGAACAGACCGGCTACCGTTACTACGACAACCACAATATAAACAAGGTGCTCCAGATAAAAGCGTTCCAGGAAATGGGTCTCCAATATGACGACATAAAGGACTTTTACGATTCCGAAGGAAATTCTGCGGTTTTTATCAAAAAGCTGGCTCACATAGCGGCTGCTTCAAAACGCACTCTGGAGGAAATGCAGCTTCGGAGCGACAATAAAAATCATCTGTCCTGCGAGCTTATCGACCTTCCGGACTACATATGCTATGCGAGGTCATTTTCCGGTAAAAATATTGCTGACAAATACAACGATATGTACGATCTTTGTCATGAAGCCTTTACAAAGGGATACAGAATGATCGCCACAGAGCCTCTGTTTATCCTGAATCAATATGATGAATTTTTCGGCAAAGTGCCTGAGGGCGGGGACATCCACTACACCTGCTGTATGCCTGTCGAACCGGGCTGCGCCTCTGACGAGACTACGCTTATCCTTGGCGGAAAAGCACTGTCTGTCCTGCATTACGGCAATAATATTTATGACAAAAAGAAAATACAGTCTCTTATTGCCGAAAAACTGAACGAACTGAACTTAAAGCGCACGGAGGTCGTCCGGGGACTGTGCATCGTTGCTCCCTATATGGGGAGGGAGATCAATCCGGACAAGTTCGTGAGCCGCATTATCGTTCCTGTGGAGGAGTAACTGCTCCCGTCACAAAAAAATAACGACCCTCCGCTAAATGTAAATGCGGAGGGTCATGTTTATTGAATTTGAATCAGATTATGCATTGTCCTTGATAGCAGCCTGTGCAGCAGCAAGACGAGCGATAGGCACACGGAAAGGTGAGCAGGATACATAATCCAGACCGATCCTATGGCAGAACTCTACGGATGTAGGATCGCCGCCGTGCTCACCGCAGATACCGCAGTGGAGCTTCGGATTTACAGGCTTACCAAGCTTGATGGACATTTCCATAAGCTTACCAACACCTGTCTGATCCAGCTTAGCAAACGGGTCGTTCTCGAAGATCTTTGTATCATAGTAAGCGTCAAGGAACTTACCGGCGTCGTCACGTGAGAAGCCGAAGGTCATCTGTGTAAGGTCGTTTGTACCGAAGCAGAAGAATGCAGCTTCCTTAGCGATCTCGTCAGCTGTAAGAGCAGCTCTCGGGATCTCGATCATTGTACCAACCTCGTACTTAAGGTCAGAGCCAGCTGCCTTGATAACCTCGTCAGCAGCAGCAACTACGACGTCCTTAACGTATTTCAGCTCCTTGATCTCTCCTACCAGCGGGATCATGATCTCAGGTACGAGAGCCCAGTCGGAGTGCTTTTTCTTAACATTGATAGCAGCCTTGATAACAGCTCTTGTCTGCATTTTAGCGATCTCAGGATATGTTACTGCAAGACGGCATCCGCGGTGACCCATCATCGGGTTGAACTCGTGGAGAGAAGCGATGATAGCCTTGATGGTATCAACGGACTTACCCTGTGCCTTTGCAAGAGCAGCTATGTCCTCTTCCTCTGTAGGAACGAATTCGTGGAGAGGAGGATCCAGGAAACGGATAGTAACAGGGTTGCCCTCCATAGCCTCATAAAGAGCCTCGAAGTCAGCCTGCTGCATAGGTTCGATCTTAGCAAGAGCTGCTTCTCTTTCTTCAACAGTATCGGAGCAGATCATCTCACGGAATGCAGCAATTCTGTC